>JAOAJQ010000030.1 GCA_026414125.1 Thermoproteota archaeon | reverse complement strand
CACCATATTCTCCCCGTCTGGAAAAGCATCAACGATAAGCATGTGAGAAGGCTTCTCCTCTAGAGCATAGTCGATGCAGTCTTCAACCGAAACTCCGCATTCAACCGCCTTAAACCTCTCGCTGTTGAAAAGCACAAGGGCCCTGGCTACAAGCAGACCGGCAGCATCATCACTCCTAAGCTCGTTCCCAACTCCGAGAACAATAAGCTTACCCGCTCCAGCCAGCCATTCTTTCAATGCTTTTTCAACCAGCTTGCACTGGGAGCCCTTATCCTGCATGAACAGGGGTTTGAAGAGCTGTTAGAGGCTTATTAGTGTTACGCGTAAAAGCTATATATTTTAGATGCATGTTTAAAAAACGGGTTGAGCGAGGAGAAAGTTTACGTTGGGAATGTGAGGCACTTCTTTCCGAGGATCAGCGTTGCCATAGTCGACCTCATTAGGGAACTTAAGACTGGTGACGAAATAATTATTCAGGGTAGGACAACTAACATCAGGCAGAGGGTTGAATCCATGGAGATAGAGCATAAGAGGGTTGAGATTGCCCCACCGGGCAGCTCAATAGGCTTGAAAACCGTTGAAAGGGTTAGGGAGGGGGATAGCGTGTACGTGGTTAAGGCTTCAACCCAAGCTCCCTAAGCCTCGACTCAATACATAGTTTAACAGCTTCCCTGCTTGTGTGCCTCGGCCTCCAGCCTGTTGCTTTAATCCTACTTATATCTAGGTTCATAAGTTTAACATCCCCAATCCAGCCCCTGCCGTTTTCAACGCCTCCTGTGAAAACCTTCTCAACATTCTTGAGCCCCATTGACTCCGCAACCATGTCAGCAATCTCAGATACAGTGACCCAGTCCTCCGAGCCAATGTTGTAAACTTCGTAACGGGAAGCTTCAACATACTTTGAAACATGGAGAACCGCTTCAATGCAGTCTCCCACCCAAATATAGGACTTCCTCTGAGAACCATCTCCAAGGATTTCAAGCCTTGTAGGGTTCTCAACAAGCTTATTGATGAAGTCGTATACCACACCGTGTGTAAGCCTTGGGCCGACAACGTTAGCAAGCCTCAGAGATACTCCTTCCATCCCGAACGTGCGACAGTAGGATGAAACCAGGCCTTCGGCAGCGAGCTTAGCAGCCCCGTAAAGGGATATGGGTTTCAATGGGCCATAGTCCTCCGGCGTAGGGATCTTGGAAGCATCCCCGTATACGGTAGAGGAGGATGCGAAGACGAACATTTTCACGCCTGTCTTCCGAGCGTACTCAAGCATGTTGAAAGTCGCTACAATGTTCTCTTGGAAGTGTATCGATGGGGAGGTTTCCCTTACATCCGGGTTCGCAGCGAAATGGAAAACATACTCCACGCTGGTTTCCTCTCCGAGAAGGCCAATGGTCTTAGCGTCTCCGATTATGATTCTCAACCTGCCTGTTTTAAAAGCCTGTTCAACATTCTCAAACCTGCCAGTTGAAAAATTGTCTAGAACAGTGACGCTCCAACCCTTTTCAACAAGCCTGTCAACAAGATGGCTGCCGATGAAGCCTGCGCCACCAGTTACCAAAGCTGTAGACATACTGGCGTTTCACCCCAGAAGTGTTGCTGAAACACCTGGGCCCACGCCTGTCGTGAAAACACTCTGCGCCCCGGCTCTTAGAAAAGCCTCCTCAACCTTGGGAGTGTCATCCATATTCTTTACGAGGGCTATCAGCGAGCCCCCCATGCCTGCACCCGATATTTTAACCCCGAGGGCACCCGCCTCTAGAGCAGAGTCCCGCATGGCTTCAAGCTTCTCATGGCTAACCTCGTAAAGATCCCTGAGCAGGGTATGCTGTAAGTTCACAACCTCGCCTAAAGCTTGAAGCCAGTTTTCAACAGGATTCAAACCCAGCTTCTCCAAATCTTGCCTCCTAACCATCCTGTACTTAAGGATTTGAAGTGCAACCTCGGTTGAGGCCTGCATCCTTAGAGTGAACAAGACCCTTGAGGCGAGCCTCGGAGGGATCACGCTCAGAAAGTCTTTCAAATGCTCCTCCCTAACCATTCTCCACTCTACACTTGCAAAGTCTCCTTCCAGCATACTCGACAGCGAGCCTCCCGAAGCCTCCCGAAGCATTTTTAACGCAGCGTTAAGCTCACACTGCCTGACAGGATGTATTTCAGCAGTACTATGCCTGATACCTGAGTCGGCCACTGTGAAAAAGATTCCTTCACCATTTAACTCCTCCACGCTTACGCTAGGCTTAAAGTCAAGCTTCACTATACCCCCGTAGGAGGCAGCATACTGGTCGAGCCTCCCGCAAGGAATGCCCATGACATCGTGCTCAGCCTCATACGCGAGCTCCGCAAGCCCCATCCTGCTTAAACAGAGGCCCAAGAGCTCCGAGTACATTGCCGCCAAGGAAACGTGAAGCGCAGCGCTGCTCGCCAAGCCTGAGGCGACAGGCACCTCACTGTCAACATAGATCGCTAAGCCGGTTTCAACCATACCATACTTCTGTGAAACAAGCCTGTGAATAGAACGAAAATAATTTCCAAACCATTTCCCTTTCAAAAGTTCAACCTCGCCGGATTGGAAAACATCCTCGCTTTCAAAACCCTCTCTTTCAAACGTTAATGACTTAACCCTCACGACGCCCCGCTCATTCAGCTTCGAGCAAGCCACGAATGTTCTCTTCCAAATGGCTGCCGGAACAACCGGAAGCATCTTATAATCCTGATGCGTATTAAGAAAATCGCACCGCGCTGGGGCTGAAGAAAAACACATTATGTTCCCGTTTTCAGCCCTTGCCCTTTCGCAAACCTTCTTGGCGAGCCCGCTCAATTGCATGGAAAATGTTCCCAGCCAATTTGGTTTTAAGCTTTTTCAAAAAAGCGCATGCTAATGATCGAGGATCTTCAGGTGTAAACCGTCCAGAGGAATAACTGGACGTTATACTTTTTATAAATCTCGTAAGCTCCCTTGAGGAATTTGCCCCGCTTCACCAAGCCTCGATTCGTGGTTTCAATGAACTCGTTAACAGTCTTGGCCCAGGATGGTTTCTCCTCCGCCATTATTCTCTCCATAAACCTCCTGTCCCCCGGGTCTTCTCCCGAGAACACGTTTCCCTTTAAAAGCGCTTCCACCTCCTCCATGACTGTAGGTATGCCGATTACTTCAATGGGCCAGAGCAGGAAGACTTTCCCCTCGTAGCTCGGCATCCTCTTAATGCTTATATCAATTTCCTTCGTCAGCTCCGCAACATGTGGGTATACGTTCTTAATCTCTTCCTTCAGGACGCCCCAGTACCTTGGAGCAGGGGGCCATTCGAGTCCCAGCTTTTGGCCGATCTTTTCCCTAAGCCTCTCAAGGGCCGCGTTTAAACCGTAGATCATCGAGTCCACGATTTCCGGCTAAGCATCATTTTTAGACTATTCTGAAACCCCCGATGTTAACCCTGGAGAAAGAGGCGCGCCACGAATTGGCTTCCTTCACGCTGAAGCTTGGCTGTTCAAGCAGGTTCTTGTCGGAATGATATATTAGCGTGACGACTGGTTTTCTCAGCAAGCTGCCGCTGGTTAGCTTAACCTGCTCCAGAACGTTTAGTGGGACTTCAAGCCTGATGACTGTTCTCCTGTTTCTCCTTCCAACGTACTCCTCGAAGAGTATTCTGTGTGTTGTTAACACTAGCATGCCTTTCAAAGGGGCTTCTAGGAACGTTGACCCGCCGATGAACCTCGCAGGCCCCTCGTAAACAAGACTTTCACCCATCGGAAGCTTCCTTTCAGACACTTTTCCACCACCCCTTTCCCAGCGCTTTCAACGTTTAAAACTCTTGGAAGGAGGTTTTAACTTTTTAGCGAGACGTTTAAACCTAGGGCTTACGGTGTAAAAACATATCTATATCCGTACGTAAGGTTATACGGGAGTAGTCTTGTCTGAAAGCGGGGAGGAGGAGACTCAGAGGCTAGCGGACCTTAAGAAATACTTGGCTGAGAAGAAAGCGGAGCTTGAAGAGGAGCTTGAAAAGCTAGACAACCTGATGCAGGTTGTAGACGATCTTCTAGCCTCAAAGAGCTTTAAAACCGGGACTGAGGTGATGAAGAGGGCTGAGGCTGAGGCGGTGACTCAAAAGCTTGAGCTGACTTATAAGAACACTAAGGTTGGAGAGATAGAGGTCTACCAGAGTTACGCCAAGGTCATTCCGTTGCCTGAGCTTAAGCTGAGCACAGCTGTCTCCCCTTTTGAAGCCTTCCTGGTTAGGAAGGTTCTGGAGCCTATGAGGGAGAGGGATGTTGAGCGGGCGGCTAAAAACGAGCTTAGGCCGGACCAAATGTTCTCATACGACATCTTGGAAGAAGGAGGTTTGCTGAAAGCCATTATTCTCAGGAATTTTAGGGATAAGATAAGGCTTAAGGAGCTGGCTAACTCGATCTCGTGGACGTTTTTCAGGATGGCTGAGAAGGAGCAGCGGGTCGCAGGCTCCCTCGGTGAAAGTGGGTAATAAAAGCTAGTTCAAACAACAGTTAGAATTATTCACTCTTCTGCGAGCCTAATTCCATTCTTCTTACTTCCCCGTTTGGATATGTTTCCTCGAAGACAACCGCCTCAAAACTGTAGACCCTTGTTTTTTCGTCAAGCCAACAGCCCGGGGGCAGGCCTGCTTTAACACAAGTGTAGGAGAGAAATGTTTCAGCATCCCAATTCTCCTCGACAGCAACCTGAGGGAGAAGAAGTCCCCTGTTAAAGCCGCGTTCAACAATAAGCCCATCCCTACCTATCCTGACCTCTTTTAGAAGCATTCTTCTGTCTTTAACAGCTAATAGCCGTGGAGGAGTTAAAACACTCACATCTATAACGATCATGTCCATTTCTTCAAGAGCCACCGGGGGGAACCGTGGATCATCAACCGCCGCAGCCACAGCCGCCTCTATCAACGCTTCCACCAGTGGCTTAACAGGCTCAGGGAAGCCTATGCAGCCTCTGAGCTCTTTACGTGCTGATCCCTGTTGGCCTATAAGCCTGTTAAGGGTGACGAACACTCCGCTGGGCTCGTAGAAAACATCCTTCAGGCCAGCAGGGGGGCTTAACAATTCTTCATTCCTGAGATAAGTCTCCACGGCTTTCCTGGCAATCCTGACGAGCAGCCTACCGTCCTCTAGAGACAGTTCCATCAGAACTATCTTCCAAAAAGGCTGTTAAAAGGATTATGGAAGGGTCACGGCCTATCCTTGAGAGAATTCTTGTTGAAGACGAAGACCCTTATGAAGCCGGATAACAGTATTGTAAACCAGAGCGGTGAGTAAACGAAGTATAGAAAGGCGAATTTAGCCAGGTTAAACCTGAACCCCATTTCCCTGGCAATCCTGTAGTAGAATATTGAGAAGAATGCGAAAGCAGCTATGAGCGCTATGAGCGTCTTAGTGAAGAGCAGCAGTATTTTAACAAATAGCCCGTAGGAGAATATTGTTGCAAAAGGCAGTAGGCTCGAGTATAGTGAGGAGATTGTAAGTAGCCCGACCCATATGATCCTGTCCTCCAGAAGAGTGTTCAGGAAGAACGTTATCGTGAAGGAGGCTAGCGAAGGGAGTACTAGGAATAAAAGTAGCAGTATTAACGAGGGTTCTTCCCTAATTATTTTCAAAAGTGTGCGCCAATTCTCCTTAACCCAGAGGGCGGCACCTATGCCCCATCTTACGCGTTGCTTAAACCATTCCCTCCAGCCTGATGGGGCATAGTTTATCACGCGGGGATTCTTCACGAAGCCGAATCGTAGCCCGGCGACATAGCTTCTAATACCGAGGTCAAAGTCATCAGGTATCTTAGGCCTGAAGCCGCCTATCTTCTCGTAAGCCCGCCTCCATATTGCAAAGGCTGCGCCGTTCAACCCAAGACACTTTCCAGTCCTGCTCGCGAGAAGCATGCTTCCATAGTTGAAGGACATGAATTCGTAGTTCACCGTCTGGGCGAGCAGCCCTTTTCCCTCAACGGTTTTCATGAACTCTCCTATTTCAAAGCCTTTCATCGACTCCACAGCCCCAGACAGGAAGCCTTCACCCGTTATACACACGTCGTCATCCAGAAAGATGAGAAGGTCGCCCGAGGACTGTTTAAAAGCCTCTATAAGGGCGCTCACCCTTCCCTCTCTACTTTGACGGAAGATGGTTTTCACAGGCTGTTGCCTGAGTTTCTCAGCGACCTCTGGAGAGGGGGCGTCGACAACAACCAACACCTCCTTATTACTGTAATTGTCTTCGACAAGCTTGTTGACAAGCTCAACCAGCTGGGGAGAGCCTTTGAACGACGGGATTATCACAGATACTTTCACATCCATCTCCCTACACTGCTTTTAGCTTTTACCAATGCGTAAGAAGGGTTATTAAACGTTTAAACGGTTGTTGAGGGAATTGTAGAAAAATCCTGCTGCTCGTGATAATACTGATTTTGACTTAGCCTGCCGCTTCCTAGGTCTTGATACGAAAGGGTTATCAAGGCTAATCGCGCTCGTTATAACAGGGTTTTTAGCCATGCTTCTAATTCCTTTAAAAAGCTCTTTTAGCACGTGCTAACAGGTTAAGATCCTTTTAAAGAACTGCCAGTGTATTCTTCCAATATGAGTGGCGGCAGCCTTCTTAACAACCCTCCTGCACGGTTCAAACTACATTCAGATAAGGTTCCTAATGGTACTGCCGTATGTTTTCCTAAGATTGGAATGGGTTTCAAAACTCATGGGAATGAGGCGGGAATACTATGTATGAACCTGCCTGTTAAGCTGAATACCATAATCTTCTCCTTTCTGTTGCATCCGTCTAGAAGACTGATTAGCGCACTACTGTGAAGCAGCCCTTGTCGGAGAGAACATCAGAAACCAAGTTCCGAAGGATTGAATTGAAGAATTATCACGAAGCAAGCGGCGCTTCCTCTCGAAGCTTTAGCCGAATACTCGGAGATTAGTTGAACTTGCTCATTCAGGAAGATGCTTCATAAGTAACTTCCATCCTAATGGAGCCGTTGTGCTGTCCACACCTTCACATCAGTCGGAGAATAACAAGAACCTATTCTCCGCTTCACCGCATAGAGTTAGAAACTTTTAATTGTCGCGTACTCTTCAAGGAGATAAAGCATGCATATAAATCCTTCAGAAAAAGTTAAAACCCCTTTCTCACAGCATTTATGAAAAAGGTGAGATAGGAATGAGAATAGGAGTACTAACAGGGGGCGGAGATGCACCAGGACTTAACGCAGTAATCCGTGCTGTTTTGAAGCGTGCTGAACAGTATGGTTTTGAGGTTGTCGGTATTAAGTATGGCTGGGCTGGGTTGTTGAACATGGATACTGTTCCACTGAAGTATAGTGATGTTGAGGATAAGATTGGTGAGGCTGGGACTGTGATTAAAACCTCTAGAACGAATCCTGTTAAGGACGAGGCTACGATGAATAAATGCATAGAGAACTTTAGGAAGCTGGGCCTTGATGCTTTAATCGCTATCGGTGGTGACGATACTCTTACTGCTGCGAGGAAGCTTCACGAGTCTGGTTTGAAGGTGGTAGGTGTTCCGAAGACGATTGACAATGATCTTAAGGGTACGGATTACACTTTCGGCTTCGACACTGCGGTGAACGCTGCAATGCAGGCTATTGAGTCTTTGAAGACCACGGCTAGGTCGCATGATAGGGTGATGGTTGTCGAGATTATGGGTAGGCATGCTGGCTGGATAGCGCTCTACTCAGGGCTTGCTGCCGGTGCCGACTTAATTCTGATTCCCGAGGAGCCTTTCAAGGTTAGCGACGTTGTGGAGTTTGTTAAGAGAAAGAAGCCTGAAAAGGGTAGTTTGACTATTGTTGTCGCAGAAGGTGCTTTAATAGAGGACTATAAGGGTCCGATAACGAAGGATGTTAAGGTGGATCAGTATGGACACGTGTACCTGGGCGGCATAGGCGAGTTCCTGGCTAAGGAGATTGAGAAGGCCACTGGTTTTGAGACTAGGGCAGTTGTCCCGGCGCACATAATAAGGGGGATGTCTCCGACTGCTTTCGACAGGGTTCTGGCCACGAGGTTAGGCTACGCTGCCGTAGAGCTTGTCAGGAAGGGTGTTTTCGGAAAAATGGTTGCGTTGAGGGGCACCGAGATCATGAGCGTCGACCTTTCTGAGGCTGTTGCGGAGACGAAGCTTGTAGACAAGTCTTTGATAGAGCTTAAGAACGCGCTAGCCTCTTAAGAATATTTATACCCCAGATTTCAAGCCTTTTTACGATTTATAACGGTGAATATTTAACGTATTCCTTTTTAATAAGTTAATCGTGGTGCCTCGAAGGCCTCCAATAGAAGTTTCTCTCGTTGAAAGAAGCGTCAAGCTTTATTTCTCCAAGTTTAATAGTGTCAAAGCCTGTTGTCAACGGTGTTTTCACAGTTACCTCGCTGCCGCTTAAGGACTCTATTATACCGACTCCAATAATCCTGCTCTCCCTCCCTAAGCCAACTAGGAGCCCCCTCTCCCATCCCTCCCCCAGCACAATAGTCTTTTTCCCACCGACGTTAAGCACAACAGGCTCCTCAACCTCATCCCTGATCCTTACATAAAGCGTACCCATGTACAGCTTGGCTTCCAACTCTTCGAAACCAAGCTCCTTGAGCCCCCAGGGTGCTCTAGCAGGCTCGCCTTTCAAGAAAGGATGATTCAGGAAAACAGTTTCATTTAAAGACCTCTTAACAAGTCTAGCTCTTGCGAAATGCCTCCTGTAATTCAGCATCCTGAGCGTTCTCCTGTGTATCCTACTCCTCCTCTTCACGTATCTGGATTTCTCGACCTGAATCATTCTAGTACTTGGGTCAATCACACGGGTGAACACCAAGGCTTTCTCACCATCCAGCAGTGATATCACGAAGCTCGGCTTAACAACACGGATAAGCTCGGCTTTAAAACTCAGGCCTTTAGAGTCAGCCCAGCCATCAGTGTTCAAAACTATTTTTCCAATCCCCCTTTCTCTAAGCCTTCTGAGCACCCTGACAACAGCATCCTTTAATTCTTCAACCCCTGATTCCGGTGCTGTGAAGCCTACGAACTCTATTACTTCAGGCTTAACCTGGCTCAGGTCGCTTAGACCCTTATTCACTACCCCCCCGCTGACAGTGCCGGGGATTCCAAGATCGTTCTGTCCAGGGTCAGAGTCTACGATTCCAACCTCCCCCTGGAAGTTGAGATAGTAGTTAACTAGGAAGGTTGCTAGACTCGTCTTACCAGAGTCCGCCTCGCCAACCACCATCACAACACCCTTTTCCTCAGTAGCAGTCTTCTCAGCAGCTTCAAGCCAGCTACTCGGTATTGTGGAACCGTCTATCACACGGTAGTTGTTGCCTTCAACGACGAGGCTGGCTTCAGACTGCTCAGCGTGAAAAGGCGTCCGCCTAAAGCCTCTGACCTTCACCCAGCTTCCCTCCGCGAACACTGCACCCATCACGTTAACCATGCCGCTGGCTACCTGCACTGTAGCCGGCCCATCTACCAAGAGAGTTTTCCCCACCCGGAGAACGATTCTCTGCCTCACGATTCTTTCCACCTTTCCAGTGTTTTAAACCGACTGGGGATGATTATTTATGTTTAAACGTGGAATTACGTTGGAAAACTTTTTTAAAGACCCCTTTACCTCAAGCCCAAGTAATTGTCAGAGAAAAGTCTCGCAGAAGAGGTTTTCGAAATAGTTAGGGAGCATCATGCTTTCAGGAGCTGTTCATTAAACCTTATTGCCAGCGAGAACATTACCAGCAGGGGGGTTAGGAGGCTTTTAACATGCGACATGGGGCATAGGTATGCTGTTGGATTCCTTTATGAAAGAATGTACAGGGGCTGCGAGTACATAGATAAGCTTGAAGAGCTGACCCATTTCCTAGCTAGGAAACTCTTCAGGGTTGAGCATGTCAACACACTGCCTGTTTCAGGGACGGTTGCGAATATCGTTGCAATAGGGGCTTTCACAAGGCCTGGGGACACTATGATGGGCCTGAGCGTGATAGACGGAGGCCATAGCAGTTTCAGAGAAGTATCTAGGTATCATGGGGTAAGCATGGTTCCTATTCCGTTTAATGCGGAGGAGTATAATATTGATGTCGACCAGTCTAGGAAGATGATTGCGAAAGTTATGCCTAAGATGGTGATGCTTGGAGCATCTGAACTCTTGTTCCCCCAGCCAGTTAAGGAGATTTCCGAGACAGCTTCAAATGTGGGTGCGACCGTTGTCTACGATGCCGCCCACGTCCTAGGCCTTGTAG
>JAOAJQ010000002.1:10518-26427 GCA_026414125.1 Thermoproteota archaeon | reverse complement strand
ACAAAGGGTCTACCACATGAATAAGGTCAAGCCTCTCTAGGACGTTTTTCGTCAGGCTTTTCTTCTTAAGCCACTCTCCCCGTGGTTCCCAAGCCAGTCTAACCCCTCCCCTGTCTATCTCCTTCAGAAATTCCTTCATGTTGTCGATGTTTTTCGGGGAAGGGTTGAAGCTAGGGGGTGTTTGAAACACGGCTATCTTGGCACCAAGCTTCTTAACTATTTCTAGGGTTCTCACCCATGCTTCCAAGGTTTTTCTTGAAGGGTTGAAATCACCATAACCCTTAAGCTCATTTTTACGTAAGCCGCTTCTTTTCCAAGTCGGGCTGTCAGGTGGGTGAGTTATTCCCTGCCAGACTTTCACCGTGAACTCGAAGTCCTCAGGAGCTTGAGCCCTCCATTTTTCAGCTGTCTCTACCTTTGGAAGCTTATAGAAGGTCGACTGGGTTTCAACTAGACGGAACTCAGAAAAATACTTCTGCATCGACACAGGATAGCCGCAGCAACCAACCTTAATCACGTTCAACCCAAATAGCATTGTCAAATGATTGCTTAAACTTTTCCTGGGGAAAGCTTAATACCCACTGCTTCTAGGGGATGAGCGTGCTGGGAAATGCTCACGGTCATCGTGTCGGGTTTCTTCGGTGACGAGGGGAAGGGGAAGATTGCCGCCTTCTTGGCGCTTAAGGAGCGCCCGAAGATAACTGTTCGCACGGGCTCTGTTAACGCGGGGCATACTGTGGTATATCGTGGTGTAACTTATAGGCTTAGGCTGGTGCCCTGCTCATTCATAGTTCCGGAGACAAGGCTTCTGATAGGTGCCGGTGCAAACGTTGATCCTAGAGTTTTCATAGAGGAGGTTGGTTTACTCGGTGTTAAGGGAAGGGTTTTCATAGATGGTAATGCCTCAGTGATTGAGGAGAAGCATGTTGAGGCTGATAGGAGCAACGGTTTCTTCAGAGAGTTCATAGGAACAACTGGTACAGGCGTTTCTCCAGCGCTGGTCGACAGGGTTGCTAGACGGGCTATGCTTGTTAAAGATATCCCAAGTCTAAATGCATATGTTACCGACGTGGCTGAGGAGGTTAACTCTGCATTGGACAGAGGGGAGAATGTTCATCTCGAAGGCACTCAAGGCTTTTACCTTAGCCTCTACCATGGAACATATCCTTACGTGACTGGGAGGGACACTACTGCTGCAGCAGTATGTAGCGAATGCGGTGTTGGTCCGAAAAGGGTTGACGAGGTGCTTCTCGTTTTGAAGAGCTTCGTGACTAGGGTTGGCAACGGCCCGCTGGATGGGGAGCTCTCACCAGAGGAAGCCGAGAGAAGAGGCTTTGTTGAAAGAGGAACTGTAACCGGTAGGCTTAGAAGAGCTGCTCCATTCAATTTTCAGATGGCTAAGCGTGCAGCCATTGTTAACAGTGCTACTCAAATAGCTGTTACAAAACTGGATGTCTTATTCCCGGAGTGCTCTCACGCTAGGAGGATGGAGGAATTATCGAACGAGTGCTTGCACTTTCTGCGAAAAATCCAGGATGAAACAGGCGTCCCGGTGACGATAGCCAGTACTGGTGCTGAGGCTGAGGACACTGTTTACATCGGTCCAGAAGGAGTGTAGTCCTAAGGGAGAATAGTAAACAGGATTCCTTTTTCTTGTATTTCAGCTTACTGCTGGTTTTGCATGACGCTCTGAAGCCTTACTACGAGCGGGCTGTCAGTATCCCGCTGCCTATTACCGCTGTTGATAGCTCTTAACAGCTCTATGAAGTTACTTACTCTCTGTTGCGTTACTACTTCTTGAGACATCTTCTGCCTCAAGTTTTTTAGTCTCGCCATTATAGACTCTGTCTCCTTTATTTCCAGAAGAGTTATGTCCAGATTAGTCTCCAACATTGTTTCCGCAGCCTTATAGCTTACCTCATCCACCTCGCCTGTTGAAAGCTGAACTTTGTTTATAGACCTAACTCGCATAAGCGTGTCCAGCCTGTTTTTAAGCTCCTCCTGAATCTTGCTGAGCTCTGAAGACAATTCGACAACCTTATTGCTGAGCTCATTCATGTCCTTTAAATATGTTCCTTTAAGCTCATCATATATGTTCGTAGGTATCTGATGCTCCTGCCTCAGGTTTTCAAGCGCCTCAAGCCTCCTTCTCGTTATTTCAACACCCCTTATCAGGCTCTCAGCCTTTATTTTCCAGAAGTTTTTCAGCAAGACATAGTCTTTCCCAGCCTCCACAGCCTCCCCATCCACCTTTATGAAGCCACCATTGGGCATCATTATGAAAAACTTTGAGGGCATGCCCCTAGGGTCTATTTCGAAGCCAACCAGGGTTCCTATTTCCCTGTCGTAAACATCCTTAACGGGTAAGCCTAGAATCCTACTGTTATCCATCTCTAATGGATTGTTTATGGCTGTTTATTTAACATGATTCTAAAAAGGCGTTGACAATACGCCACAATATTTTTGACATCCCTGATTAAGACGGATAGCATTTTTTATTTGATTACTCGCTGAACTCACTGAGGCTTGTCTGAACACCCTCCTCCTTAAGCCTCTTCTCCCATTCTTCGCTACGTATCATCCCCCCAGCTTCCTTCTTAATGTTTAAAGCAAGTTTTTGACCAATGCCAGGGATCCTTGAAAGCTCCGCAACGCTTGCAGAGGCTATTTCCGAAACCCTCTTGAAACCATGGTTGTAAAGTCTTCTCGCCCTAACTCTTCCAACCCCCTCCAAGGATGATGCTAGTTCAATAAGCTCAGGCTTGACGCCATACTCTATCCTCGCCTCAAGCTCGTTAAATCTTTTTACAGCTTCTAAATCCTTCACCAGCCTAGCTATTTCCTTCGCCGAGTAAGCTAGCCATTGAGCCGTCTCCTTACACGCGTAAAGATCCCCTGGTTCAACACCCAGCTTAAGGTATATGTCGTCTTCGCTATACTCGTTTATCCACATCCAGAGTGTAGCCACCGTCTTATAGGTTTCCATCGGCTCAACATCCCCTATGTCGACGTAGAGCTCTTCCTCATGCCTGCCTACAAACTCCACCACGAAGCTCTCAGTAGACCCAGTTATGCTGAACTTCGGCCTCATGTCTGGGGATGCGCATATGAGGTTTAACCCGCTTACCTCGGTGAAGACACGCGGCTTATTCTTCAAACCGTTAAGGAACATTATTCCGGTAGAGGGAGAGATATATAGCTCTGATATTCTCCTGCCCAAAGAAGTTGCCTCGAGAAAACCATTCCTCTCAATAATAAGCCCGTCTTCCACGAGAATTTTAAGAACTCGCTTCACACGGGTTGAAACCCCCCTCCCCTTCTGAACATGATACAAGGTGTTTCGGAAAACTTCAAGTATGCCTTTAACATCTGTGGCTATCCTGCTGGCTACGCATGCCAGTATCGCCGTCGAGAAGTATGTTCCTAAGCCGAGCTTGGAAGTTATTTTTTCAGCAGCCGAGTGAACGTATCTCGCAATAAGATAGTCCACGTCGTTCTCGTTCCTAGCGTAGATCACTGCCTCTCCATACTTATCGTATTTGGGTCTCCCAGCTCTACCAGCCATCTGCTTATACTCCATAACGGTTATCATGTTGCTAACATGAGTTTCAGGATCAAACCTGTTTACTGAGGTTATGCAAACAACTCTTGCAGGAAGATTAACGCCTGCTGCAAGTGTGGGAGTTGCTGTAATGACTTTTAAAAGTCTTTCTTTGAAGGCCTTCTCAATCGTTCTACGCTGGAATGTTGTTAACCCTGCGTGGTGGAATGCAACCCCCTTTTCAACGACGCTCGCAAGGTCTTCCCCGATTATAGTCGACTCGCTGTTCTCCCTTATCTCTGAAGCAAGCTCTCTAAGTTTCTCTCTTTCCCTCTCAGAAAGGTGAAGGTAAGATACTGAGGAGAGTTTCCTCGCCAAGTATACTGTTTTCTTCCTTGTTTCGACAAAGAAGAGGGCTTGCCCTCCTTCTCTCAGAGAATAGGCAAGCAATACGTGCAAGGGTTCGTTGAAATCTCCCTCTAAATCAACAATACTGCCATCGTTAAAAATAATTTTCGAATCATAGAAAACTCCTTCTCTCAGACTGACGGGCCTCCAGTTTGAGATGATACATTTAGCGTCGAGCCATTTGGCAACCTCGTCGGCATTGGAAACCGTGGCGCTTAAAGCTATGAGTTGTGCTTTAGGAAGAATCCTTCTCGTAAAGGATACTAGGGTTTCTATTCCTGGGCCACGATCCTCTGAGTCAACGTAATGGATCTCATCGAATATTACAAGGTTTACTTCGTCAACCCATCTAGGTCTATGCCTGATTATGGAATCGAACTTTTCATAGGTTGCAATAATCACATCATAGTCTGCAAGCTCCTCCGCTTTAGAATCATAGTCTCCAGTAGCTAGGGCTATCCTGACGCTTCCTTTCAAGCCCTTAATCTTCCTGAGGATGTTGAAATCAACGTATTTCTCCCACGCGATTGCCCTGAGCGGTACTAGGTATACTGTTTTACCACCCTCGTTTTCAAGCTTGTGTATCGCAGCCAGCTGCGCTACCAGCGTTTTGCCAGAGGCTGTGGGCACTGCGAGCAGAAGATTTTCCCCTTTAAACAGCCCTGCTTCAACAGCCTGTTCCTGTGGTGGATAAAGTGCTTTAAAACCCGCCTTAAGAAGCTCGTCCTTAGCTTCGTTGCTTAGTGGCAGCTCTGCAAGCTCCATCTCAACGCTTTATTCTCCTAACGGTATCCTCATCCGGAAACATAATCACTCCCTGCTCCCTCATCTGCTCTATAAGCTTGTAGAATTCATCGGGCTCTATCTTCTTATCTACACACCTTTTTCTAAGCTCGCTTAAAGATGCTTTTCCGATCTCCGCTTCAAGGTTCTCTATCTCCTTAAGAATTATCCGCATCTTCTCCCATCTGCTTCTAGACCTACCGGTCATAAGGATGTCTATGTCTATTTTTCCTGACGAGACATCTAGGCCAGCTGTGCTTAGACTATAGTTCATCAGCCTTATTGCTGCCTCCGCATCCTCTACAGTGACTTCCTCTCTCAACAGCACCCTTGCCCTCGCAACGCTAAGCCTTATCAGAGACTCTAGGTGCCTCGGGGTTATGGGTATCGGTGCATTAGCCTCTTGACTACTACTTCTCAACTGTAAGAAAAAGTTTTTAATTCTTTCAGTAGCCTCAGCCGAAAGCTTCGGAGTTATTTTCTTGCAATAGGCCAAGTATTTTCTCAGCATGTGTGGAGGTATTGTCTGGTCACCGTAATCATAGGTCTCCATGTGAAGCTGCAGAATATGGTCTGAAAGCCTGGCATCTCCCTCCTTATCCGGCCTGTCTTTTATTATGAAGTAGAGATCAAACCTTGAAAGCAGCGTCGAGGGAAGATCAACGTTCTCGCTGAAATTGAGATTATCATCATACCTGCCGTAAACCGGGTTCGCCGCCGCAAGTATTGCTGTCCTCGCGTTCAGAGTCGCCACTATTCCTCCTTTGGCAACGCTTACTGTTTGCTGCTCCATCGCCTCATGTATTGCAACCCTGTCCTCTGCCTTCATCTTCTCAAACTCGTCTATCGCCGCTATCCCCTTGTCAGCAAGCACAACAGCTCCTGCCTCAAGCGTGAAGCTTCCAGTCTTGTCTCTTACAACGGCGGCCGTGAGGCCTGCTGCTGTAACACCTCTGCCTGAAGTATATAGTCCTCTCGGAGCTATCCTCTGAACGTATTTGAGAAGCTGGCTTTTAGCAGTCCCGGGGTCTCCTATGAGGAGTAGGTTTATGTCCCCCCTTACAGTCACACCGTCAGGGTATGTTCTCCTAACCCCGCCCACCATTTGAAGAAGAATTGCCTCCTNAACCTCCTCTAAACCGTAGATCGAGGGAGCTATTGAGTGTATCAGCTTCTGATATATCCAAGGGTCTTTACTCATTTCTCTAATCTTCTTCTCTTCCTCCGGGCTAACCGTAACCTCTCCAAGCTCCTGGGTTAAGGCTTCAATATAGTTGACTTCAATCGAAAGGGTGAAAGTACTGTATTGAAGGTTCTTCACAGGATGTCTGTCAGGCATGGCTACCACGATACCGGTTATCTGAACCCTGTCACCAGGCCTAACCCTGTCTGTCAAGTCTCCTGTTAACCTTAGGCTTATGCTATGAGGCATGACTCCCGCTGGGAGATCCTCCGGCTTCTCCTGAACCCTTATCTCCTGATAGTCTATGAACCTAGACTGGTCTTGAAGCAGCTCGAAGTTTGCTAGCCTGCTTGTCCCACACACCTCGCAGCGAGGAGCCTTGAGGATCATTCCGGTCTGAAGCTCCTCGTAAACCCTGCCGCACGTCTTACATCGGAAAACACCCTTTGAAAGTATGCTTTTTATCTCGGATATTCTCACTACAACTCCTTCGAAACAAACTAGTCTACCCAGTAGGCTTGACTTTATGTCTCTTATCGAGATCTTTTTACCAAGCCCCCTTACCCTAACCGAGACCTCCTGTATTTTCGAAGCATAATCCTTGTCCAAGCTGCTTAGAATAGAGAGGGCAACCCTGTTCATTTCTTCCAAGATAGACGGGTTTTCAACGAGTTCTTCAACCATCTCTCTGCTATAGGAGAGCATGTCTTGGAAATCTATGACTATGGAGGTTCCTCCAAGGGAAGGTAGAGAAGCTATCTGCTCGTAATACTTTCTCTCACCGTTCTCGTCTCTAAAGTTGCGAATAAAGTCTAGGAAAAGACTTTCGACAGGTATCTTGGCTTTAACTCCGCTACTCATCTGTATACATTACCCCCCGTCGCCACCCGTTTAAAGCTTCCCTTAAAAGATTATAGAGGAATCTTTCCTCAGGCTGGAACTTTTCAAGAATACTCGTAGGAGGCTCCTTTAAAAACACTAGTTTAATCATCTTCCTGACCCTTATATCTATAATCTCTTGAAGATCGTTTTGAATCATAGTTTTCTTATCATCCTTATACGTCTGCACCAGTTTAGCTGCCTTTATGTAAAAGTAGTCAGGCAGCTTGATGAGACTCTCCTCGGCAGCTTCGAGCCATCTCATCGCAGCAACATCTTTCAGCGTTAAAGGCTCCTCTCCCAGCCTCACTAAACCTGAATCCGCCAGTTGGCTTGCTATTCCTCTAGAAATCCTTATTGCCCTTCCCCTCTCAATAGGGATCTCCCCCAATCCCGGCAGTTTCAGGCTCCTTGAATCAACTTGAGGGATTGCTACAGTCTCCTCCAACTCATACTCAAGCTTTATTCTATTCAACTCGCTGCTTATTATCCATTCCAATAACTCTATGCCTACACTGGCCAAACCTTGTTTAACCTTGTAAGCGAAACATTTAACTTTAAACAACCACTATTTCCGCTAACGATGAGCGTAGCTGATCTTCTATGGGTAGAGAAGTATAGACCTAGGTCTCTCGATGAAATAATCGACAGGGAGGAGGTTGTGAGCAGGCTGAAATCCTTCATTAAAATAGGCAATGTTCCCAACATGCTTTTCGTAGGTCCTCCAGGTACTGGGAAAACAACTGCGGCACTAGCTCTTGTAAACGACCTGTATCAGGGTTCAGCTTCCGGAAGGTTCCTAGAGCTCAACGCTTCAGACGAGAGGGGTATAAACACGATAAGGGAGGTAGTTAAGGATTTCGCGAGAAGTCGGCCTTCAACAGGCATTCCTTTTAAAATACTTATACTTGATGAAAGTGACAACATGACTCAAGATGCTCAACAGGCTCTTAGGAGAATAATGGAGAGGTATGCTTCTGTAACGAGGTTTATCCTTCTAGCGAATTATCAGTGGGGGATAATTGAGCCTATCCAGTCTAGATGTGCAGTCTTCCGGTTTCCACCATTGAGCCCTACGCATATAAGAGAGGGTTTAATAAGAGTGCTTGAGAAAGAGGGTGTCTCCTGGTCTGAAGAAGCATTGGAAGAAATAATTAAGGCTTCAAGAGGAGATATGAGGAAAGCGATAAACATTGCTCAGTCTGCATCAGGCGGTTCCAAGAAGCTTACGAAGGAGAGTATACTGCAGGTTGTAGGTGTTCTACACCCTAGGGAAATAAGGGAGATGATTAACGAGGCGCTTAAGGGAGATTTTGTCTCTGCAAGGAAAAGGCTGTCTAAGCTTCTTTACGATGATGGTTTATCGGCAAACGACATCCTTAGAGAAATGAATACTGAGCTGATGTCTGTTGAGATGGATGAGAGAAAGAGGCTTCAGGTTATTAATGCATTAGGGGAAGCTAACTTCAGGGTGTCAATGGGTGCTGATGCTGAGATACAGATAAGCACTGTATTAGCTGCTCTAGTGGCTGACTTTCAGAAATGAGCGGTTCAAAGCTAAGTTGGGTGGAGAAATATAAGCCTAAGACTCTAGACGAGATAGTTGGCAACGACGCGGCTAAGAAGGATTTCATAGACTGGCTTCAAAGATGGGATGAGCGTGGCAAAGCTGCTATGCTTCACGGCCCACCCGGCGTTGGTAAAACCGTACTTGTTGAGGTTGTAGCCTCCACGCTTGGTTACAGGTTGATAGAGACGAATGCAAGCGATACTAGGAGTGAGGACTATTTGGAGAACATTATTAAGCCTGCTGCCTTTAACAGGAGCCTGTTCAGCAGTAGGCTGATGATTTTTTTCGACGAAGTAGACGGTATTTCAAGAGAGGACTCTGGAGCCTTAAACTTCATTCTTGAGCTAATAGAGTCCTCTAGAGTGCCGATTGTTATGGCCGCGAATGATCCTTGGTCTCCAAACCTGTTTAGAATAAGAGATAAAGTGTATATGATTCCCATGCATCGGATAAGGGTGCAAAGCATTGTTAAAAGACTTAGGGATATTTGCAGGAATGAAGGAGTTAGATGTAAGCAAGAGGTTCTTATGCTAATTGCAGAACACTCTGAAGGAGACATGAGGGCTGCAATAGAAGACTTGGAGCTCCTTTACTCTTCTCATGAAGACGTGGGTCTTGAAGAAGTGGAGAAGATACTGTCTTACAGGAACGTGGAGAAGAACATATTTGAAACACTAAGAATGGTTGCGTTTGCCCCCACCTTAGAAAAGGCTTCAACATCATTATCCTCTTCAGAAGAGAAGCCTGAGGATATTCTCGAGTGGGTTTTTGAAAACATTCCACATGTTTCGCCAAGACAATCGCTGTACCAGTCTTTGAGATATGTTGCTGAAGCAGATGCTCTTTTTAAGCAAATATCTAAAAACTCTATGTGGAGGATATTGCCATGCTTCTATCATAAGCTGGCTAGTGCTTTTCTAGTTATACTACAGAAAAACAGAGCTAGCTTCTCGTTTCCAAACAGGATGAGGGAGAGGTTTAAAAGGTTTCAGCATGAGAAAAACTTTAGGGAGCTCGAATCCTTTTTCACGAAGGAGCTTCATGTAGGCAGGGCTGCATTCAGAAGGGATTTCATCCCCCTGCTCCGGCTTCTCTCTAGGAATGAAGATTTCAGAAGAAGTCTGCTTAACAGGATGGTTGACCAACATTTGAGAGAGCTTTACAGCTCAATTATTCTTGGAGAGGTTCGTAAGAGGTTTTCTTAACCAGGTTAAGCAGCACCCGAATATTTGGGTTCCCTTGGTTTATCATGTATATTTTGATTCTCCCGAAAGACTTTTCCTTTACCAGCCCTGTTTCAATCATTCTGCCGACTCTCTTCTTAACAACGTTATGATTCAGATTAGTCTGCCTTATTATTTCAGAAAGACTCATTTCACCGTTTCTTAACAGTCTCCAGAATATTCTTGACCCGCTCACAGAGCTTGATATCTCTTCCAGCATGCTTATAATCTCGTTGTCCAGTTTAAATTCTTCCTCCAAACTACGCCTGTCCTCCCACACTCAAAGCTTGAGACTTTAAAATCTAAAAGCATCTTTTTTTCAAGTATTCTTATTCTTTTCCAAAGCTGTGTGTATCCTAAAGGCTCAACTCCATTCTCCCTAGCCGTGTTCCTATATTCTTCAAAAAGGTTTTTGAAATGTATTTTTGAAGCACGTTCTGAAACTATCTTCAGAATAATTCTTTCATGAATATCGCTGAGATTTGCACTCACGTATTCAAAAGGATTATCAGCTAGTTTTTTCGAAACCTTTAAAACATGCGTTTCATCGACATGCTTATTCCTAGAGGTGTTTAACGCGGCTTTTAGAATCTCTAGGGCGAGCCGGGCGTCTCCATTAAAACTAGCTATTCTGCTTATGGTGTCTAAAGCCTTCTCATCCACGGAAAAGCCTTCACGCCCCTTGAGAAACTCCATAAGTATGGTGCGAATTTCCTCAAAGGTATATGGCCTAAAGTATATTGTGTAAGCAGGCGGTGGAACCGTGCTGATGTCAACTGGGATGCTGTCTGATTTGAAGATCAACAGTATGAAGAAGCTCCCTCTGGGAAAGGCCTCGCCGATCCTTAAAACTGCAGAAACACGTTTATCTTCAGGCGAAAAAATTTCAACATTGTCAATCACTATGAGAAACCTACTCCTTAAAAGACTGAGTATTTCCAGTCCAGAGCATCCTCTTAGACCACACGCATGTTGAAGAGTACTGAATAATCCTCGGCACCCCGCAGCTTCAGGATCAAGGTAAATCTGCTCAAGGTTTTTCCAAGCGTATTTAGCATTATCCATAAGCTTCCTTGCAACGGTTGTTTTCCCGGTTCCTGGCCCTCCCCATATTATTACCATTATGGTTAAGGGGTTCTCGCTTTCCATGAACATTCTCAGAAGCATCCATATCTTTCCATACTCCTCGACTCTAAGCCGGATTGACCCCATGTCTAAGGCTCCTTCCAAGGCCTCTACCGGACACTAATCCTACCATGCTACTTATTTTGGATTACGAATGTAAACTGGTGAGGGAGAGAGTAGGGTGAATAAGTAATATTTTTAAGGAACCCTGTAGAAACGGATGGTTGATGCCGGAACTTCAGTGTTTAGCCTGCAACAGAGTTATAAGCGAGGAGGAAATGTCGGAGTTTAGAGGAGATGTGAGATGCCCTTATTGCGGCTTCAGGGTTCTAAAGAAGACACGTTCAAAAAAGATTGCTAAACAAGTTTTTTCCGAGTAAACTTTATATAAATCTCCTTAGGCCTTTATTGGGGAAACGGTGAGGGTCGTCCTCCGTGTATTGCTTGATTCTAAATATCCGTGAGGACATCCCCCACCCTCACCGTTTTCCCTTCAACATTAAGATCGTTTTCAAGCTAGTCTGGCAGTAAAACAATAAAAAGACAGTTTGAAACAAAGTTTTTAAACCGCTTGATGAGTTTTGAAGAAGGGGTCGTCGTCTAGAGTTAAAAACGGGCAGCTTGGTCTAGGATACCAGCCTGGGGTGCTGGCGACCTGGGTTCAAATCCCGGCGACCCCATTGTTTTAACCGGCTTCTAAACTCTGTTATCTCTGTAAATCTTCATGCTTCACGAAAAGTTTATACGTCTACTTTCTAATCTGTTTAACGTTGCCTGCTTACTATTGTCCGGAATGCGGAGGAGAATTGAGGTACGAGTCTACTACTAAGATATATGTTTGCAAGGCATGCGGGAGAGTTTACGAGTTAGAAGAGTTGAAGGTTACTAAGGAAAGGTTCCTGAAATCTGTGATGGAGAGCGATGAGGAGAAGAGGAGGAAGCGTAGGCGAGAGATTGTTAAATGGTGGCTGGGCGAAAAGACGGCGGAGGAGGAGTAGTTCAACATACTTTTCCGCTATTTTAAATTGCTTTTCACTCCTAAAATGGTTTGGAACAATAACAAATAAATGTAAATGAGTAATTAAGCGGATGGAACCAGTGTTTTACGAATCATTGGGAGCATTCAACCAAGTCTATTAGTAATTTTTAAAAGCCCAGGGTTTTCCGAGTCTATTAACGAGAATGAATGATCTAGCTGATCGTTTTAGGCTTTCCAGCTTCCGTGACGAGGAAAAACAATATGTTGAGCAGATAATGCTTGACGTAAGGAAGAGGGGCGATAAGGCTCTTTTAGACTACACTTCTCGCCCAAAGCCTTTTGACAATGTTAAGCTTGCTAAGAGCCAACTCATAGTTAGCGAGAAAGAGCTTAAGGAATCTGAGGAGGAAATAAAGGTTGAAGTTAAGAAGGCGATCCTTTTTTTGATGAAAAACATTAAGAAAGTAGTTAAGCTGCAGATGAAGGCTTTCCGTCCAATCGCCTTCCGGGGAAGTGGCTTTGAGTATTATCTGCGTCTTCACCCTCTTGAAAGAATCGGTGTTCTGGTTCCAGGTGGAAGAGCATCCTATGTTTCAACATTAGTCATGGCAGCTTATCCAGCTATCTTAGTTGGTGTTAAGGAAATTCACGTTTTAACTCCTCCGAGGCCAGACGGATCTGTCAATCCGGCGATACTTTACGCTGCCAGGTTAATGGGTTTAACAAGGGTTTACAGGTGCAACATGGTTGCGGGGGTGGGTGCTTTAGCTTTCGGCACAGAATCCATTCCAAGGGTTGACAAGATATTCGGTCCGGGAAATAAGTTTGTGATGGTGGCAAAGATGGTTGCAACCAGTTATGGTGTTTCGATAGACATTCCCGCCGGGCCTTCTGAACTCGTTGTGCTCGCGGATTCCAGCGCAAACCCTAGTTTGATAGCGCTAGACCTAGCTGCACAGGCTGAGCACTCGCCTGATGCTTTTACAGCACTCATCACAAATTCACACCGCATAGCGAAATCCGTTGAGAAAATATTTAGAATGCTTTCTGAAAGGCGCCATTTAAAAGGAAGGCTGAACCTCTATCTGGTGAGTTCTATCAGAGAAGGCGTGGGAAAATGCAATCTGCTGGCACCGGAACATGTTTCACTACACGTCAAGAATCCTAGGGCGATAGCTGGTAAGCTGACGGCCGCGGGAACGGTTTTCCTAGGAGGATGTTCACCACCGGCTGTAGGGGATTATGCCTCAGGGAGCAACCATGTTCTTCCAACTTCTGGACATGCGAAAGTAAGGGGTGGGGTGACTGTACTAGACTACCTAAGGCTCGTCTCCTATCAGGGTTTTTCCATGAAATATGTGAAATCGGTTAGCAGGCATGTGGAGGCACTGAGCAGTGCGGAGGGACTCTTTCTCCATGGTGAGAGTGTTAAGGCAAGGCTAACTAGGAGGCTGAATGTATGAAAGCTGTCTTCCTAATAGGTACTGCTGGAAGCGGCAAGACAACCTTTGTAAAAAACTTCTCCCAATGGATGGAGGATAAGGGTGTGGATGTTGCGAGGATTAACTTGGATCCAGGGGGTATAAACCTGCCTTATCCTGCTGATTTTGATGTTAGAACATACGTTGACACGGAGAAGCTGATGAGGGATATTGGACTCGGACCTAATAGTGCTCTGACGGTTGCTTCAGACCTTATAGCTGTGAAGGTTCATGAGATAAGCGAGGAGATTGAGGCAATGGGTCATGAGATTGCTCTAATCGACACTCCTGGCCAGATAGAGCTTTTCGCTTTTAGACCAGTTGGGAGAGCATTCTCTGAGAGGTTCCTCAAGGGTGCGAGGATGGTGATATACCTGTTCGATTACGTGTTAATGCTTGAACCATTGAGCTTCTTAGCTTCACTCTACCTAAGCATGTCTGTATACGCTTCTCTCGCAATGCCTCAGCTTAACGTTGTTAACAAAGTGGATTTAGTTGACCCTCGTGTAGTTAAAAGGATCGAGGAATGGTATTCGAACCCTTTGAAGCTCTACGAGGCCATTACTAAATCATACAGGGGGGAGAAACTGAAGCTTGGACAAGAGCTTTCAAGAGCATTATCTCTCTTGAGCAGCTTAAATAAGCCTATGCCTGTTTCAGCCGTCACGATGGAGGGGTTTGTAGATGTTTATTCTCAAGTGACAAGGATTCTCGGTACGGGTGAGGAATTCTCGCATGAACAGGCTTTTTAAATGGTTTCTGGACATGAGAAATATTTATTAAACCATTATTAAGGTTCCTCAACGATTTGCCCACCTTCCAAGAAACAGAGGGCCTTGAGTCAAGGGCTTATGTTAGACAGATTGAGGAGGAGCTTAAGAAACAGAAGGAGAAACTGACAGGTCTCGTAGCCCGTAGAAGACAGTTAAGGGATGAGATTGCAGCGATAAGCAAGCAGATTGATGAATATGTTGCCAAGAGAAACGAGCTTAACGATCAGATTAAGAAGATTAAGGATGATATAGAGCAGCTAAGGGCTTCTGAGAAAAACCTTAAAGAGGAAATGGAGCGTAAAAGAGTTGTTATAAAAAGCCGCTCCAAGAAGATAAGGATAAGCGAGAAGGAGGCTAGGACGCAGCTCTCGAGGCTTGAATGGAGGCTTGCGACGGAGCACTTAGAACCTAAAGAGGAAGCTGAGCTTGTTAAAGAGATTGAAAGGGCCAGGGCGATTCTGCGCGAGGTTGAAGCAGTTGTCAACATGAGGAAGAACATTGGCGATTTCGAAAAGAAGATAGGTGAAATAACCTCTATGATAATGGAGAAGAACAATGAGAAGGCTAAGCTTGTGGAAGCTTCCAATCTCTATCATGCTAAGATTAAACAGCTATTGGAGGATAAGAGAATGAAGAGAAACGAGCTTGCTAAACTTGATTCAGAGATAGGTGAGGCTAAGAAAAAGAAGGACGAGCTTTTCATGAAAATGGTTGAGATAGATGCTAAATCCTACTTGGCAAGAATGAGACGTGTGCTTATGATGCAGGAGGAGCATGCTAAGCGTTTAAAAATGGAGGAAGCTGTTAGAAGCAAGCTTGCTCTGAATGCTCAGGAGAAGCTTAAACGCGGCGAGCCGTTAGACTGGGAAGAGTTTAAGGCTATGATAGAGGCACAGAGCGGTCAATCCTAATAGGATAGTTTATCGTCGTTTTTAGAATTTTTGGACATACAAAAGTTTTTTAACTATAGAATAGTTAACTATACTAAAGGACTATTGGAAGAGAACACTAAAAGGGCGTTAATCATATGCGTGGATCTGGATGATGATGTGGGCAGTAAAACAGGGTTAGAGACCCCTATAGTCGGGAGAGATAACGTGCTTAGGGCGGCTGAAAAGCTTGCCCTAGTCGATCCAGAGGAGGCTGATTCAAACGCTATGTTCGCGTCAATCAGGCTTTCCGACGAACTTTTTCAAAAAGGCTATTTGACAGAGGTCAGCGTGATCGGCGGCGTAAGGGACGGTGGTCTTGAAGCATCCCGAAAGGCTATGGATGAGATAATGCGTATCGCAAACTCCTTCAATCCCTCAGAGGTCTACGTTGTGACAGACGGGTTTGGAGAAGAGGATATTGAGCCCGTCATAAGGGCGAAGCTTCCTCTTGCCGGCGTGAAAAGGGTTGTGGTTAAGCAAAGTCGCTCCATAGAGGCATCCTACATAATATTCGGAAGATATTTGAAAATGCTTTTCTCTGATCCCCGGTTTAAGAAATGGTTCCTCGGGCTAGGGGGTATCCTCATAGTTACGTTGACTCTCTTAAGTTACTATGGTTCTGCAAGGGAGGTTTCAACCGCCTTCTGGAGCATAATAGGTTTAGCTGTGTTGATGAAGGGGTTTGACTTAGACAGGCTTGTTTCAGCGGGTCTAAAACATGTTTTCGGGGGCGAGATGCCTCCACAATTTCTAATACTTAAAACATTGTTACTCTCCACAGGCATATCCCTAATCCTGTTCGCCATCTCCACAGGGCTTTCTACAGGCTTCCTCCCGGATGAGACCTTAATAGCTAGAATCGGAAGATTCATCGCGCAGACAATCGATGTCCTACTGTTCGGTGTTGCGATAACGCTTTTAAGCGGTGCAATAAAATATCCTTTAAAGGCTTCAAGCATTCAAGACTCGCTTACAATACTCGCGAACATAGTGACTCTTATCCCAATGCTAAGAACATTAGGGCTGGCCGTA
>JAOAJQ010000002.1:0-10508 GCA_026414125.1 Thermoproteota archaeon | reverse complement strand
TAGCAACCCCCTCTTTCGAGCTTAGGATACTCCTGCATGTTAGCATTCTTACCCTCATGCTTGTTTTCGCGGTAAACATTATGGTTTTCCTAACAATGAGACTTCTCTACTCGTTGAAAATACTTAAAATCAGCCAGAGAACAAAGATAGCCTAATGCTAGGGATCGTGGAAAGTATTGCTTCGAGAATTTCGAGGAACAGGCTATCTCTATGGCTTTACGAGAAGGCGCTTGTAAGACAGGTTAGACAGCTGCCGCCTCCGAAACACATAGGTATAATAATGGATGGTAATAGAAGGTGGGCTGAATCAAAAGGCTTAGAAAGATACTTGGGGCATGTTTTTGGTGCGAAAAAAGTCGGCGAGTTTCTAAAATGGTGCTACGACCTAGGCATCAACACGGTCACGCTTTACGTTTTCTCAACGGAGAACCTTAAAAGGCCGCGTGAAGAGGTTGAGTTGATATTTAAGCTCTTCAAGGACAAGCTTATCGAGGTGATGGACAAGAAGGTTCTGCATGAGAGTAGGACACGTTTCAAAGTAATAGGCAGGAGAGATCTTATTCCCGAGGAGATCATGCAGTATGTTGAGAAAATCGAGAGGGAAACAGAGGGTTATTCCTCGCATTACTTGAACATAGCCTTCGCATATGGTGGAAGGGCTGAAATCGTCGACGCCGTTAAGAGTATTGCTCGAGAAGTAGCCGAAGGGCTACTGGAACCGAGTAACATAGATGAGGGAACTATTTCGAAAAGGCTTTACACTGCTCATCTTCCAGAGCCCGATCCAGACCTGATAATAAGAACCTCTGGAGAGGAGCGGCTCAGCAACTTTCTACTCTGGCAGTCAGCGTACAGTGAGTTAGTGTTTATGGATGTATATTGGCCTGAGTTTAGGAGGATAGACCTGCTTAGAGCAATAAGAACGTATCAGAAAAGAAAGAGAAGGTTCGGCCTCTAGATAATTTTTAAAGAAAATACTTGAAGAATCTCACTTATAGGAGTTGTGAGTGAGTTTTAAAGGGCCGGATTCTGTTATGAGGTAAGTATCTTCAACTCGGGCTCCACCGACACCAGGAATGTAGACCCCGGGCTCAATCGTTATAATGTTCCCTGCTTTAAGCTCCTCGTTGCTCGAAGGGGAGATGGAGGGTGGCTCATGAATATCTATCCCAACTCCATGTCCAAGGCCGTGTACAAAATACTTGCCCAACCCGTACTCTTCTAATACTTCGCAGGCCGACTTGTCTATCTCACATGTCTTAACACCTGGAAAAGCCCTTCTCTCAGCCACCTTCTTAGATTCTTCAACAGCCTCGATAATCTGAGCAGCATTGCTTCCCTCAAGTCTTTCCCCGAATACAATCGTCCTCGTCAAATCACTTTTGTAATTGAGATAGTCTGCACCTGCATCTATCAGCACGATGTCGCCTCTCTTCAGTCGTCTTGCCGAGGGTGTTGCGTGAGGGTTTGATGCATTTTCTCCAAATGCCACTATTGTTTCGAAAGCATGTTTGAAAGCACCCTTTAAAACTATTTGAGAATCGTATTCACTGGCAACATTCACTTCCGTAGTGCCCTCGCTCAGCCTGCTTATGATTTCGCTGACAGTTTGACTTGCTATTTTCGAAGCCCTCTTAACCTTATCTATTTCACGGGAATCCTTAACCAGCCGCATATCTCTAATTATCCCGCTACCTGTTTTTAAGAGAACACGGAGTTCTTTTTCAAGCCTCAAAGCTTCATGCATTTCTAATGTGTCGAACTCAACATACTTTAAACCAGTTGGTTTTTCTTTTAAAAGCCTCTGTAAATATCCTTCACCCCTATCTAGCTTCACAACTTTAACCTCGTCCAGTAAGGAAAACATGTTAACGCTTTCCAAGGGAGTTACTAGCAGCTTGGCTTCACCGCTCTTAGGTATCAGAAGCATTCCTGAAACAGGTTGCTCACTGTCGACGGCGTAGATTATGTTTCCCTGATCCCTTAAAACAAGCAGGTCTATGCCTGTTCTACTTAACCTGTTTTGAATTATTTCTATCCTGCTCATACGCAGGCTCTGTTTGAAGCCGTGCTCTTAAAGCTTGCTTAAGATCATCCTCGTTGCGTGCACCGAAAATGCTTAAACCGGTCGGAGTTAGCCTCAGTACCTTGCTCCTCCCCTCCCTGTTTGCTTCAAGCAACCCCATTTCAACCAGCCTTTTAATCTGCTTGTATGCATGCGATCCTCTCAGACTTACGATTCTGGATTGAGCTATGGGCTGTTTCAAACCTATGAGTGTAAGTGTTTTCAACACGGCTCTGCTCATCATTGGTTTAACACCTATCCTTTTAACGAAGCTGGAGTACTCAGGCTTAACTCTCAACATGTAATTTCCCTGACCTATCTCAACTATTTCCAAGCTCGTGTCCCTAGCCCTATACTCTTCAACTAGTTCTCTCAATGCTTTCTCAACCTTCTCAACCTTCCTGGCACCTGCCGCAGACTTTAACTGCCTTATTGTCAAAGGTTTTCCAGAGGCGAAAAGGGCTGCCTCAATCCTCTTCCTATACTCCGAGTCCTTAGAAACCATTCTCTATCACTATGTAGTACTCGCCCTCCTCGAAAAAAATGTCGAAACCTGGTTCGGACAGGAGAAAGAGAATCAATATAAAGGTTCTAGCCATCTCCAAGGGCTGTTTGCCTTCCAGCAGGGAGCTTAATGAAACTCTTCCCTCCCGGCTGAGCATCGTGTAGATGGTGTTCCTGAACTCCTCAACCTTGCTTTCAATCTCTCTTATGAAATCATCCTGCTGTGGTATGATGGGTGGAAGCATCTCCTCCTCCGGAGCCCTCTTAGAGTAAGCCTTTTCCAGTATTTCAGAGAGTGCTTTTACTAGGCGTTCAAGATCTATGACCGGCTGGGACGGTCTGATAGGAATCTCAAGAGGACTTATTTTCTCAAGCAGCTCCAAAGGAACATCCAGCGTCTCCTCTGCACTAAGGGTATCCTTATGTTTAAGCTCATAGTCTATTGAGAGAAGGGCCTCAGTCTTCCTAAGATAGATTATTGAGGATGCCAGTAGCACTAGTCCGGATAGCGTGAACTGTAAATATCCCTTTTCACGTAGCTCTAGGGATAGTTGCTTCAGAATCCCTGTGATCTTAATATCCCAAGGGTTTACTCTTCTGAGTTTAATCAGGTCGAACACTATATCGGTTGGTTCCCGCATTTCATCCGACAACCGTTGTCTCCTCCAACGCTTTTTCCACAGGCATTTCTATGAATCTTGAGAAACCATTTTTAACATAGACTCCTATAACCTTGTCCGCCTTGCTTACAACAACATCCCTGAGGGAAACAATTATTATCTGGCATTCCTTGGAGACTTCTTTCAAAAGCTCCGTCATCCTCTCAATGTTAACGTAATCCAGGTGTGCATCAGGCTCATCGAAAATGTAAAACGCTGCAGGGAAGAGTTTCTGCATAGCGAAAATCAGGCATAACGCTGCCACGGACTTCTCTCCTCCGCTCACCCCGCTTATTATTCTAGCCTCCTTCCCTGGAAACCTGACGTATACTGTCAATCCGGCTTCAAAAGGCCTTTCAGGATCCTCGAGCTGAAGCCATCCATCGCCGCCAGTCATCTTATTGAAGAAGTTTGAGAAATACTTGTTTATCCTATTTAATCCGTCCAGGAAAGCTTCCCTCTTTCTCCTTTCAATATCCTCCATGAATTCCTGGATGCTCCTCCTTTCTTCTTCAAGCTCGTTAATCCTTTCAAGAGCATTCCTGTAGAAATAAACCTCTTGCTCATACTGGTTAATGGCAAGCATGTTTACTTCTTGAACCTTCTCAAGCTCACTCCTAAGTATGTTCAAGTATTCTTCCGTTAAGCTTTCCTTGTCTTCTGAAACTTTAAGAGGTTGACCCGGAATCCTGTTTTTCAACTCCTGAATCCTGTTTTCATTCATCTCTTTGTCAACCAGTAGCTTCCTCTCAATATCTTTAACCCTGTTTATCTCTGCATTCAACACTTCAATCTCCTCGTCGAGTTTCCGTATTGTTGAAACCAGATTTCTTCTCTTGTCTTCCACACCCTCGCTTACAACCTCTATGTTTCCCCTCATTTTTCCCTTCAAATTCTCGATCTGCGCTTTTAAATCGCGAGTCAGGCTTAAAACCTCTCTACTGTCTTCCCTGATCTTTGCGATTTTCTCGCTAAAAGTCTTCTCAGTATTCCTGTATTCCGCAACCTTTCTATGTAGATTGCTGATAATGTTCTCAATCAAGACTAGTCTGTTTTTTAAAAACTCTCTCTTCTTTTCCAGCATGCTCAATTCGTTTTCAATTAACTTTATTCTCTTACGAATCCTAGTGATATTTTTCTCTCTAGCTGCGATTAAGGATTTTAATCTTGTTCTTTCCATTTCCAATAGGCGCTTTTTACCTGTGTCCTGTTTTTTGAATATTTGGCTCAATCTTCGAGATGCTTCTAAATATTCGCTAGTCAAAGTGTCTAGCTGTTCTCCCAGCTCCTCCATACGAGAGTCAATTGTATTCAGATCCTCGGCAAGCCTGCTTCGAATACTTGCTGCTTCAACTATTTTACTGTTTAAAACTGGTCTTACATGGCTATTCATGGTCTCAAGTATTCTGGATAACTCGCTGGCTTTCTCGGAGAAGCTTTTCACAACTCTTCTAATGCTTTCAATCTTCTCCTCAATATTCTCCCTGACTAGCCCCCCTTCGACGGTGAAAACCTCACCATTTATAGTTGCTGCCCTAAACCCTCTTCTAGCGAAGACGAGAGCGTCCTCGGTAGTGTTAACTACAATGCTGTTCCAGAAAAGTTTTAAGACATGTTTCTCAATACTCTTAGGGTATTTGACAACATCCATTACATGTTTGCCACGCTTACTGAGTTCAAGCGGTATCTCTTTCTTGTTTACTTCTCCCTCAGAGGTTAAAACTTTGATCCCAATACCTTTCCCTCCTAGAAAGTTAATTAGGAAAAGCATGTCTAGGGTACTCTTAACGAGTACAGCATCCATCCAATCGCCAGCCAAGCTTTCAACAGCTCTACTCAACTCCCTTGGAAACCAAAGGTTTTCTCTTAGAATTCCGTAAATACTTAAGCTTTTTTTCTCAGAAACGTTTTTTACAAGGTCTAGAACCCTCCTCCTTCTCTCATCCTGAATAGCGTAGTCCGCTATTCCAGACGCTTTTGCAAAAATGATTCTAAATGAATCTAAACTACCCATTAAGATTGTAACGGTGTTCATTATTTCATCAAGCATTTTTCTCCTCTCCGCTAAAACTCTATCAAGATCAGCCAGCTTCTCTATTATCCTGCTTTTTCTAACCGTCTCCCTCTTCCTCCTTATGCTTAAAGACCCTATTTTCCTCTTTAGATTGTCATAATAGGTAATGACTTCTCTTAACATTCTTTCCGAACTCTCCTCTTCAAGCATCAGCCGGTCTAAATCTCTGTTAATTAGGATCAGCCTGTTCATCATACTGGAAACCACCGCTTCTTGTTGTTTCTCAACCTCTTGAAGCCTCTTCTTCTCGTTCAGAAGACAAAGGATTCGAGTGTTGATTGAAGAGTGTTTTTCAACCATACGTCTATAATCCTTTGCTAAGCGAGTTGTTTTCCTTATTCTCTTACTTCTCTTCCGCCTAGTTTTCGACAATTCTCTTTTAATCGTGTTTAACTCACTTCTGTTTCTCTCAAGCTTTTCAAAGGCTTCTCCAAGCCTTTTCTCAAAGTCTTTCAACTCATATTGGAGCCTAATCCTCTCCGCGTCAGGGGTTGCTGAAGCAGCTGTTTCTAAAAGCTCCTCCATCCTTTCTATAAGGCTCTTCTTCTCAGCCTGTCTGGAGGCAATCTCTGCTTCAAGCTTGTTTTGTAAAGCAATATTTTCCTCCAAGCTTCGGGATATTTCCTCCAGTTTCCTGGTAAGCCTCCAATACTCGAACGAATTGATAATCATCTGCATCTTCTCCACTTCTTTCTCAAGCATTCTTCTTCTGAGTAGAATATTTCTCTCTCTTTCTAGTTGAAGCATTCTCCTATCGATCTCTTGAAGCCTAGCCTGCGCTACTCTAAGATTATTATCCGCCTGCTGCAGGTTGCTGATCGCCTCAGCTTTCCTCTCATCGTACTGTGCTAAGCCTAGTGCCTGTTCTATTTCTTTTCTTCTCTCCACAGGATTTTTATCAGCCAGTCGTGAAATCTCTCCCTGCGGTATTATGTTGTAGCCTCTTGCAGAAAGGCCTGTTGAAGAGATAGTTTCTTCAACAACGTTTTTAGAGGTTCTTCTACCATTGAGATAATACGTGCTTTCCCCATCCCTCCCCATTCTTCTAGAAACTGTTATAAGCTTCTCTTGACCTGGTATTGTTAAGTCACTATTATCTATAGTTATTTTCACATAAGTCTCCGCTTCCTTGCCCGCGTTATCATTGACCAATGAGGAAAGCCTATCTATCCTAAGAAGCCTAGGATTGTTTTCACCAAGAGCGAAACGTATTGCGTCAATTAAATTACTGTTGTGAACTACAAGACCGTCCCCAGTAACATATGAGCCGATATTCTCAACATATATGTCATATACTTCTCCTCTCCAAATATTCCTAACAATCCTGTTTAAAACATCAAGGCTTGCTTTCCCACCGTCAATAACCATTATCTTCATGCCTTCTGAGAGCTGTGAAGCCTCAACCCACTTGTATGCACCCTTCCTGTCAGCCAGCATCAGCCTGTGTTCCGGTGTTACCTCGATCTTTCTGCCATTCGCTGTTTCTACTTTTAACATCCAGCCCTTGTAGGGCTTCCTGAAAATGGCACTAACACTTGCTTCAACGCTCCTCCCTAGAAGCGTATAGTAGCTTATAAGCGGCTCCCTTTCAAGGGGAATCACGTATTCCCCATCTGCCAGCTTGATTCGAATGCCCTCTGAAGATGCTTTCTTGAAAAAGGATTCCACGGCCAACCCTCCCCACGGCTGCTCTATGATTGTCCAGGGGGCTACGCATTTTCCAGAACCGTTCCTACCTGTTAAAACAGTTAAGCCTCTACTTAGGTTTACAACCTGTCGACCGCCTATCGACTTGAAATTACTGATTTCAATCCTTGTCAGATGCAATCTCTAAACCCTCTCCGCATCAGCTGACACTATTAGCCTCAGAATAAGATTCATAGTCTTTTTAATTTTAATACAACTTATAGAGCCATCCTCGCTTCGAAAACGAAGGGTTAAGCCGCTCCACAGCCTCATAAAGCTTAGCATAAAAGCCTAGGAATAAGTTTTTAAGCATTATTTTAAGAAGACTGGGACAGGTTGTCAGTATACCACGGAGACATATTCAAGAGGAAGAAGACCGGTGGTAAAAGTCACCCCAACAGGGGTAAACGCAAGTATGAAATGGGGCGGCCGCCAACCCTTACGAGACTCGGGGAGAATAATATTGTTGAGAAGGTTAGGGTCAGAGGAGGAGGATTAAAGCTTAGGGTTATTCAGGCTGCTTATGCTAACGTTGCTATTGAAAAGGAGAGGGTTGTGAAAGCCAAGGTTTTAGACGTGATTGATAACCCTGCGAACAGAGAGTTCGGAAGGATGAAGATAATAACCAAGGGTGCTATAATAAAGACTGAAGTGGGCAATGCTATAGTGACTTCTAAACTAGGCTCTAACGGGGTTGTGAACGCTAAACTGGTTTTTGAAAAATGAAAAGCATTTCTAAGGAACGCTACGTAATAGTTTATCCATGGTATTTTGATTCCAAGGCTTCACGAAAAATGGGTAGGCGTGTCCCTAAGAGTCTTGCGGTTGATTCTCCAAGCCTGGCTAGGATTGAGGAAGCCTGTAGAAAGCTTGGCTTAAAGATCGACGTAGAACCCGACAAGGTATATCCAAGAGTCAACAATGTTAAGTGTGGGAGAATAGTGGTTTTCTGCAAGAATATGCGGAAGAAGAGCGTTATTGAAAAAATTGTGAGAACCATGAAGGGGGGTGCTGGTTGAAACGTAAAGGGACTGTTGAAAACATTCTTAACAACAGAATTGCTTTAGTTAGGCTTGAGGGACTGGTTGGCTTAGGCTCCCTCGTCCTAAGCAGGGATATGAAGCCGATGGGCAGCGTTACAGACATAATAGGTCCTGTTAAAGAGCCCTATGCAGTGGTGGTTTTAAAAAGAAACGTTGGGAAAGTTGGGAAAGGCGACGTCGTGTTTTTTAAACCTAGAAAAGCATAGTGCTCGGAAAACCTTTATAGCTTGGAAAACGCTATCATAAAGGTGGTGATAAAGCCTCGGTGGTCAGAAAGGTTTCGAGAAGATACAGGCTTGAGGGGAAGGTCCTTAACATCATAATGCGTTCAAAGGACGGGGTGGTTCAGACGGACCTATACAAGATGCTTAACATTTCAAGCAGGGAGGGATCAAGAATCTGCTTGAAACTGGAGTCTTGGGGGCTGATAAAGAGAGAGAAGGTTCTTCACAAGGAGAGATGGACCTATAAGCTCTATTCGACGCGCAAGGTTCCAAAGATAGATTCGTTGAAGGGTTCACCGTGCTTTGCATGCCCACATTTCAATAGAAGTTGCTCATCAGGATCTGCAATAAGCCCTGAACGTTGTGAACTACTGGACAAGTGGATACTTACGATTGGCGTTGGAGGAGCAGATGTTGAAGTCAAAGAAGCGGTGGCTTCAAGAAAGGAAGCGTGATCCTTATTTTATACTTTCTAAAAAAGAGGGATATCGTAGCAGGGCGTCGTACAAGCTTAAGCAAATACTGGATAAGTACAGGGTTATCAGAAAAGGAGATGTTGTTCTAGATGTTGGGTGTGCCCCCGGAGGATGGCTTCAGGTTGCTTCCGAAGCCGTCGGCGACACTGGGCTGGTCATCGGGGTGGATATTAGGAAGGTTGAAAACCTAGGATTAGAAAATACTAAGACGATCGTACTCGACGTTTTTGATGAGGAATTTGTTGAAAAAGTTCTAAAAGAATCTAAAAGTAAGTTTGACGTGATTCTTTCAGACCTCTCGCCTAACATGTCTGGGGTCTACGAGCTTGATCATGCTAGGCAGATTGAGATGGTTGAGAAAGTCGTCCAATTGTCAAGAGACCTATTGAAGACAAACGGGTCGATGGTGATTAAGGTTTTCGAGGGAGAGGGTTCCGACAGAGTTTACAGAAGGGTTTTGAGAAGCTTCAGGTTTGTTAAAAGGTTTAAGCCCAAGGCTTCCCGCAAGGGGAGTTCAGAATTTTATCTGGTCGCAAAGTTTTTCAAAGGCTTCTAATAATTCTAACAAGCTCGTCAAGCCCAGCATCAGTCCTTACGCAATTATTGTCGAAACCGCTTCTGCATGCTGTAAACCCTTCTTTCACAAGCCTCTCTATAATAAGGCTTCTCGGCGGGGGATTTACATGTAGGCTTGAAGCCAGCCCGGTTAAATCAATGCTTCCCACAATCTTCTGATCATCCGAGATGAGGGTTTCAAGAGTTCTGAAAACATCTTTGTTGATAAGGGTTCCCTCTGTTTCCTGAAGCAGCATTTTCTCAAGCCATTCTCTGGAGCATGTCTGACCCGTGTAGAGCGGGCCTAGCAGCAAGAAATCCTTCTCGCAGCTTTCAACGTCAACCACTCCTATTGGCTCATATATTTTCTCAACCCTCCTTAATTTGAGAAACCTGATTTGCGAAACACTTTTAAAAGCGTGTTTCCTACCCTTTAAAACTCTTACAAAAACCTTAACGTAATGCCTCCTTGTAACCGAAACAATAGGTTCGATTCCCCTTTCATTCCTAGCGGCAGCCTCAGCCACCGCTTTAAGCAGAACCCTGACTCCGATCTCCCGCATGAAGCCAGTTTTTAAAACATTCACACCATAAAGCATTCTTGCAGCCCGCTTATGCACGCCGAAAAGGTTGGCTGTGTCAGTAGCGGTTACGCTGAGCACGCCACCATGTTTAACAGCTTGAAAACAGGTGTCAAGAAACCTGACGGGTGTTCCGAAAGGATCTAGCTCAAGCATGTCAAACCTGCTGCCACTAAGGGAATGTTCCACGTGGAAAATATTTGCATCCGTTTTAGACGTATGCATCCTGTCCTCCAGCCTGTTAAGCTTAACGTTCATAACTATGGTTGCAAAGGCTCTTTGGCTTACATCGTTCGCATATGCCTCATCCCACTCGGCCTCCGTAAGAACCCTTATTGATCTTACTCCAACGCCCGCCATAGAATCTCCAAAGCAGAGTCTGTGCCCCACCCCCCTCCTGATCACATTAGCAACTATGACTGTAAAATCCCTGTTCTCTTTCATCAAAGGATTGTAGAATACTGGCGCCTTAGAAGGCACGTATTCGTTCGGTGAAACCCTGTAGTAATCCAGTTTGGGAACGATTATTTCGGCCCTTCCCTCTCTGATCACTATTGTTTCGAAATCCATGCCGTCCCCCTGTTTCTCCACGCTTCCAGTATCCGTTAAACTGCTTAAAACTGTTGAGAAACCCTTTTATC
>JAOAJQ010000029.1 GCA_026414125.1 Thermoproteota archaeon | reverse complement strand
GGGTATTACCGCGGCGGCTGACACCCGACTTACCCTCCCCTTATTCCCACAGCTTTTTAGACTGTGGAAAAGCCACCCTCAGCGGGTGGCACTCGGGATGACTTTGTCACGCTTTCGCGCATTGCAAAAGTTTCGTACCTGCTGCGCCCCGTAGGGCCTGGGGCCTTGTCTCAGTCCCCATCTCCGGGCTCCCCCTCTCAGGGCCCGTACCGGTCTTAGGCTTGGTGAGCCGTTACCTCACCAACAACCTGATCGGCCGTGGTCCCATTCGGAGCCGCCGGGCTAAGCATCGTTAACCCGGCCTTTCGACGAGAAGGTGTTCCAAGCCTCCTCGCCCATCCGGGATTAGCCGCAGTTTCCCAGCGGGTATCCCGGTGCTCCGAGTAGGTTGACCACGTATTACGGAGCCGTACGCCGCTGCCCGCTGACCGGGCCGCACGACTCGCATGGCTTAGTCCCATCCCGATAGCGGTGGGGTCCGGCAGGATCAACCGGTTTGGGAGTTACGGTCTTGGACGGTGGACTTTCCTTACATGTTCAACAGCATCAGACTCTTTCGAGTCCTCAAGATCATGTATCCACACTTGGAGCCCTCGTATCATACCTGGTGTATACCAGTGTCCCGAGGGCACGCCGTTCCAGTGTGGCCCGAAGTATAATGAACCAGACGCTTATTTAAGCATTTCTAACGCGTTAATGGCCGTTTAAAAGGCTCGAGTAGCCGCGTCCCGAAGGCCCCCTTTTTAACAATGTATTTCTCCAGTGGAAAAGAAGGAAGACATTGACTGCAGGCTTCATGCAATACGTTAACGCTACGGCTTAAGTATCCCGGCTGCCACCATCGCCTTATGAGAATCCGAACAGTGTTGGGAGACATTTCCCCTGAGGAGTTTGGGTTAGCACTGGTGCATGAACACATACTCTGCGATTTCATCGGGGCAGATAAGGTTAGCAGGAACCGCTACGACCCGCAGGAGGTCTTCAACGTCATGCTGCCATACTTGAACGAGATTAAACGGCTGGGCGTATCCGGTTTCGTAGACTGCACTCCAGCGTTCATCGGAAGAGACCCGCTGCTGCTCGCCAGCCTTTCGAAAGCCTCCGGTATTCATATTTTAACCAACACGGGTCTTTATAAGGAGCCTTTCCTCCCAAAGTATGCTTTCGAATACTCTGTTGAACAGTTATCCAGAATGTGGGTCAGCGAGATCGAGCAGGGGATTGAAGAAACACCTGTTAAAGCAGGCTTCGTGAAGATCGCTGTAAACCCTGGTCCCATAATCCCGATACAGCGGAAAATCGTGAGAGCAGCTGCGAGGTGCAGCCTGTCCACTGGAGCCGCAATAGTCTGCCACACCGCCAGCGGCGTAGCGGCGATGGATCTTTTGAATATAGCCGGCGAGGAAGGACTCGACCCCGCTAAGGTGATAGTTGCACATTGTGATGCGGAGGAGGATTGGAATTATCATCTCGAAATACTTCAGCAGGGCGCATGGGTTGAATACGACGGTGTGAGCGAAGCCACCTCGTCGAAGATCTTGAACATGATACGGCTCGTGGTTGAGAACGGTTTTAGCAAAAGGCTTCTCCTTTCTCAAGACGCAGGATGGTATAACGTTGGCGAGAACAAGGGAGGTAATATTCGACCCTACAGCTACCTGGTGAAGCATTTCATACCAATCATGCTGAGGGAAGGGTTCAGCCGGAGCCTGGTGGACGAGGTTTTAGTCAAGAACCCTGCCGAAGCATTTCAGATAAGATAGTGGAGAAAAGCTCGCGAAGATTAACACAAGTCTCCAGCAGACTCTGTATACTTGGCTGCCAGATAATCGTTGAAAAATGGACCGGGAGGGACTCGAACCCTCGACCCTTCGGGGGTCACCCATTCCGAGTGCAAGTCGGACATTCTACCACTGAACTACCGGCCCCAGCGAATAGTTTCCCATCACGATATATAATGTTTTCTCCCCTACCCCTACGTTTACCAGCTGCGCAGAACAGTGAAAAAGTTTAAAACGTGTAGAAAGCTGTTAAAACGGAGCCTCCTTAATTAAAAATGGCCGCTGTAGCGTAACCAGGCAGCGCGGTGGCCTGTGGAGCCACTTGTCCGAGTTCGAATCTCGGCAGCGGCCCTCAACCAACACGTCAATATTTGTAAACTAGCCTTCTGACACGGATAACTGGAACAGAGTAAATTGGAGTGAAGAAGCTGAACAAATGTTTTACCGGAAAGAGCTGACAGCAAGCTGAGACTTATAATTCTTGCCGGCTGGCTTAAGACCATGGCCTAAAAACCACCCGCCTTTAAAAAAGACTTTCCGGCGAAAACGTTTTAAGCCTCTTTTTCGAAGAATGCTGATTGAGCCTCGGTAACTCAGCCTGGTAGAGTGGCAGCCTCGTAGGTAAAAGCCGAGCAAGCTGTTAGTCGAGGGTTCAAATCCCTCCCGAGGCTTTCTAGGAACCTAGACCAAAGCAACGCTTCTACACGCAAGCTCCATCATGACTGCTAGTATTAGTAGGTGTATCAGCAGCTATTGCGACCATAATTATTGCGTATACTGTTCTTCTACCTAAAAAGAACTTACTGGGGATCATACTATGTGTTAAGAATTCGTAGTTTAAGCTGCAACACGCGCACTAAATATTTGCGGTGAAGCAATATGACCACCAATAACAGTAGAATGTTCACGATTAGTGAAATTTGGAAGTAGAGGTTTTGGGTAATCGATTTTGAACCTTCTTCAACGCCCTTTTCCTCCAATTGTTTTTGAGCAAAAATTTCTAGGTAGCCTCCTCCCGGGCCTTGAAGCACCGCCTTAAGCTCAGAAGTATCTTTATCGAAGAAAAAGAATGCTGATTTGAAACCCAATGAAACAGAGAAGTTGCAGCCCAGTTTAGAAGGGATTTTAAATATGATGGAGATATTGTTCTCGTTCAAGAGCCATTCAGCACGCGCATGCTTAGTGTAAATGTCATAGCTGAAGCTGGTGGGAACATGTTTGAACCTGCAAGGATAAATCCTGACTAAAGCGGAAAGCAGATTCTCCTTTTCCTCGCCTCTTGTCGTGAGTAAGCCCATCGAGTCATCTCTCCAGTAGGACCACAAGCAGGAACCAACAATGTACTTGTCGAATATACTCATGAAATCTCTTACCCATTCATGCGCCTTGGGTGCTGCAGAACTCACTCCAAACTCGCCAATAAAGAGTGGAACGTTCCATGTTAAAGAAAGATTATATCCCGTCAAGAAGTCGGTTTCAAGTATACTTGGATCACCTTTGTAGCCTGTTTTCCCATCCCAGGTTCCCCCAGTATAAAGATGTGTTGAGAGAACCAGGTTGTCATCATTAATCTTCTTCCACTGCTTTACCCCTGCACCCCAAGGTGGCTCTATCATTACACAGTGCTTAAGGTCTACCTCCCTGATATGGTCTACAGCATGCTGGTAAAAGGACTGTAAAACTTCGAGGAAAGAGGCTTCGCTCATTAATCCGTAGTAAACATTAGGCTCGTTAAATATGTCGTAAGCGAAAATTACTGGATTCTCTCTGTATCTACTCGCCACATGGCGCCACATTTTGAAAAACCGGTCTTGAAGCGTTTCATTCTTGAAGAAGCCTATTTTAGCTTCATCTTGGGTAGAATACTGTTCGACAGTCCAGTTGGGGAAACCGTTTCCTCCGAATTTCAGCGCCCAGTTCCATTGATGCATGTCAAGTATTACGTATAGACTGTTTTTCTCACACCATGAAACCACCTTGTCCACTATTGCCAAGTAAGTGTCATCGTAGAAGCCTTCCCTCGGCTCAATATAGCTCCATGCTATCGGAAGCCTAACCACGTTAAAACCCCAGTTCTTAATTCTTATGAAGTCTTCTTCAGAATGGTGGAACCAGCCGAACTCCATGCCCGCGTAGTTTACACCTCTTAGGAGCACAATATTCCCATTCTGATCAACAATCCACCTGCCACATGCTTTCAACCAGCAAAACTTGGCTTCCGAATTTTCCGGAAAGCATTTCATCCAAATACTATTGTAGGAAAGAATGAAGAGAATCATAAGCACCAAGACCCTTAACATGGTCACTATCTAGCCAAGCCCAACCATATAAAACTTAAAGCCCCAGGTGGGCTTCGAACCCACGGCCTCCTCCATTAGCGCTTTTCAGCATTACCAAGGAGGCGCTCTAACCAGGCTGAGCTACTGGGGCTGTAGTACTCCTGCTTTAAGGCTGTTTTAAGCTTTTTGAAGCAGGCTTCTTGTTTCGCGTTTAAGCCTTGTGGCTGAGCCCTAGTTGCTGGAGGCAGCTGTTTCGAAAAACTGGTGCTGCACCTTTTTTCAGGAATTTTCTGAATAAACTAGTAAAGAAGATTGTATTGAAACCATTATAAAAAGCCATATAAGTCAGTCCCTGCAGTGGAAATGATGCTAAAGATGCTTGTACAAGATGTCAAGGGCGAGGAGTCCGAGACCCTTGTTTCCGAGGTTCTTGAAATAATGAGTATGATGAAAACCGTTAAGAGAAGGATTGATGAGTTAAAAAACGGGGGGAGCAGTGATCCCGATGCTGGTGTTGAGAAGCTGGAGAGCCTTCTCCAAACGCTTAGGCTTGAAATGGTTAAGAGGAGTATTCTCCTCGCTCAGAAACACGGAATAGGGTTTAAGCCCCCAACGGCTCCTGCTCTTTTAAACGGTGGCAGCAAGCATGTTTCAAAGGAGCCTGACTTCATTCTGGGCGACTTGTCTAGGCTTGAAGAAGAGTTGAACAGGGCTTACCGTGTCGCTAGGGAAACCCTGAGCAACCTGAGTCGGCTGGTTTGAAGAGATGACTGGAAGCCTCGCCGATCTCAGGAGACTGGCAGCTGAAAAGGCTCTCACCCATGTTGAATCCGGGATGATTATTGGACTTGGCTCGGGAAGCACGATGGGAGATATTTTCCTGCCTCTGCTGGCTGAAAGAATCAGAGCGGGCGTTATTAGAGATGTTCACCTTGTCCCATCTTCCCGTCAAATAGAGTTTAAGATTCTTGAGGAGGGCTTGGAAGCCACTAGCTTCAACCAGATAGATTACGTGGATGTTACTATAGATAGTGCAGACCTCGTTGAAAGGGAATCGTTGACTGCGATAAAAGGTGGGGGAGGCGCTCTACTTCTTGAGAAGGTTCTGAGCGCTGTTTCGAAGAAGATGGTTCTGATTCTGGATGAGAGGAAGGTTGTTGAGAGGGTTCCACCGGGCTTCCCAATACCAGTTGAGGTTCTTCAAAACTTGGTTCTCCTAGTTAAAAAAAGGATGGAAAAGGCTCTTGGAGTAAGCGTTAGAGTTAGGACTGGAAGCGGGAAGGTTGGGCCTATAATAACAGACTCTGGTAACGCTATTATCGACGTCCCCCTGCCTGAAAACCGTAGTCTCGACTGGATGAATGATTTCTTCAAAAATACTCCGGGTATTCTGGAAAACGGTATCTTTAAAGGCGTTGTAAGCTATGCTTATGTAGGTACGAGCAGTGGAGTATTAGAGATGAAGGGGAGAAGATGAGAAGATGGAGCATGCAGGCAGCATGGAGAGAGTTAGGCTTCTGCTCAGAGAGTCTTTGACCGATATAGAGCTAGTATCCTACGACCTTGAAAAGATCGTTAGGAACCTGAGGAGGAAGGACAGCGAATACCTTGAGAAGATAAGTATTCTTCTTGAAAAGAATGATCACGACAGGGCTAAAGCCTATGCTGAGGAGATAGCTATGCTGAGAAGAGTTGCTAAGCTTATCTACCAGTCCAGCCTGCTCGTGTTAACCATTAAACTCAGGCTTGAAACAATGGTTGAGTCGGAGGAGCTGTACGGTATGCTTCCGCAACTGGCAAGACTCCTCTCCAGGATAAGTGAAACAAGCCCCCTGCCGAATCTTGAGAAGGAGTTCACTGGAGTTAAGGCTAAGCTTGAGGAAGCAGCCTCAATAATAACTAGGTCGACAGACATCAGGGTGGAAACCGTTGACATTGAGGCTGAGAGGGTTATCAAGGAGGCTGAGAGACTTGCCTCTTTGAAGCTTGAAACAACTTTTCCAAGGGTACCGAGCTATGATCTCAGGGAGGAGTCCAAGCAGAGAGTTTTAGAATACCTTAAGGCAAACACGGATTCCTTCAACATAGAGAGGTGCGCGCGAGACCTTTCGATGGAGAAGAACGAGGTTGAGAGCCTTTTAAACGAGCTCATTAAGGAGAAGAAGGTTATTGTAAAACGCGAGGAGGAGCTTGTTTAAGCAGAACCTCTTTCCTTCCTCCACTCCTCCATTTTAGCCAGGCTTTCCCTACTTATACTGCTGCCCCTATTTCTAATCGCTTTAATAAAGTCCTCCATGCTGACGGGCCTAGGGTCGCCCTTCATAGGGTCGCCCTGCTCGAAGAATTCTTCAATCGTCATCTTGAAAGCATCTTTACATATGTTTTCAATATCATGGGCAGAATATCCTTCTGTTAAACGCGCCAGTTCATCATAGTATATTGGTGGCTTAAGGCTGAGCTTGGATGTGAAATACATGAAGAGCTTTTTCCTAGCTGTAATATCTGGAGGAGGCACGTAAAGGCGTTCCTCAAACCTTCTTAGGAAGGAATCCGGTAGGAGCCACGGGTTGTTCGTCGCCGCTATCACGTAGACGTGTTCCACGCGCCCCTTGCTTGCAAGACCATCCATCTCCTGCTGGAGCTGCAGCCTAGCTCTCGACTCACCCCCTGTTTCATAAATATGTGTTCCAACGATGCTTTCAACTTCATCTATGAAAAGGATAGCGGGCTCGCTGGAGCTGCTGTTCCTCCTGGCATGTTCGAAAAGCTTAGCAATGTTCTTCTCGGATTCTCCAAGCCATTTAGAAAGTATTGAAGACGCTTTAACCAGGTAGAAGGTAGCCCTGATGCTGTTAGCCAGAGCCGCTGCCAACAGTGTTTTTCCACATCCTGGGGGCCCGTAGAAAAGGATCCCTGTAGACCAAGGTAGCTTGTATACATCTGGGCGGATAGTTGGAAAAATCACGTTGACGTACAGCTTCTTCTTAGCCTCCTCCAGGTCTATAATATCCTCCCACCTGACAGAAGGCTTCTCTATCAGGACAACGTCTTGAAGCCACTTGTCCTCTCCCTCTTTAGTCTCGGTTTTATTGATGTAAACAACTTCCTCCTTCCTTTTCATAAATCCTTCAAGCTTCTCAACTCTTTTCTGATACTCCCTTATCCGGTCTAAGTAGACTCTTTTCATACTGTCATTATCAGTCAGCGTGTAAAGCTGCATGAGTATTTCAATCGTTTCCCTATAGAGCTTAAGGGCGGACTTGTAATCTCCCTGACTGTCCATTGTAACTGCCTCATGCGCCTTTCTTATCGCGGTTTTCTCAAGCTCGCTTCGCCAGCCCAAGCTGGACACTTCCACTCCCGCTTGACACCACTAAAGGATTCCTATTAAGTTTTATCTACCTTAAAGTAAAGATTTATTGCATTACTAAAAATATTTAAGCCACGACATAAGGCGGATAATGATAAAGATGAGTCCGTTATTCGGAAGGAAGCCTCAACCGCCCCCGCAACCAGCAGACCAGCATGCGTTTCAAGATGCTTTAAGGGAAGCAGTCGCAATGCTTAAGATTCAGGAGCAGAACCTCGACAGGATCTACCACAGGATCAAGATGAGAGACGAGCAGCTTTTCAAAGAAGTTGAGAGGGCTCTTGTTGAGCGAGACAATTCCCGAGCCCAAGTTTATGCGAATGAGGTTGCACAAGTAAGGAAGATGGGTAAGATAATTCTGAGCAACAGGCTTGCGCTAGAAAGAGTAATACTTAGGCTTGAAGACACTATAGACTTTAAGGAGACCCTGAAGATCCTTGGACCGGTTGTCAACGTAGTAAATAGGGTTGGAAGCGAGATAAGGAATGTTGCACCGCAAGTTGCCGACAGTCTCAGGCAAGTTGAAGACATGATGAACAGAGTGCTTATACAGGCTGGCGAGGTCACAGGCTACGAGACATATATTGCACCCGACAGTGAGGCAGACCAGATTTTGAAGGAAGCATCCATACTCGCTTCTCAGAAAATGAAGTCAAGCTTCCCAGAGATACCTGAGGCCGTTAGACAACATATGGAGGAAACCGGTTCCCAGACCCAGTAAGCTCAAAAATTTCCACATCAACTCTTTGAAAATAGTCAGCAATCAGGGGGCTTGTCTACTGCCTTTTCTTTTTAAAAAATATGAATTTTCGGCCATCTCAGAGGTTTAAATACTGGAATGCTCAACACCTTAATCTCAGCTACAAGCTGCTGTTGAGGAAACCGATAAAAGACACTCTTGAGAGGAATAGGGACATTAGATGAGTGGGAAAATAGTTGTTTCGAAGGAGGAGGTTTTGCATTACGCTAAGCTTTGCAGAATCTCCCTGAGCGATGCGGAGGTGGAGAGGCTGCAGAAAGATGTTAACGAGATACTGGAGTATTTCAACATCGTGAGAAGCCTACAGCTAGACGTTGAACCAATGGTGTATGTGACTGGTTTCGGCGAGGCTCTCAGAGAAGACGAGCCGGGTGAAACCCTTTCAGAGGATGATGTTTTTAAGAATGCTGGAGAGAAGGATGAGAAATGGTTTGTGTCAGGCCAAGTACTGGGTTAAACAGTTTTTCAAAACAAATCTTGGATTCTACCGACCCGGTTGAGAAAGTCTACAGGGCTCTTGAAAGAATTGAGGAAGCAAGAGGGCTGAATGCTTTCATAACGGTCGACAAGGAGGGTGCACTCAGAAGCGCGGAGGAGCTTAAGCGTAGAATCAGAATGGGTGTGAAAACGGGCAGGCTAGCCGGTCTCCTAGTTGCGGTTAAAGACAATATTTCCACGAAGGGGCTGAGGACGACATGTGCCTCAAGAATGCTTGAAGACTATATCCCGGTTTATGATGCTACTGTTGTCGAGAAGATAAAGAGGGAGGATGGCATTATAATTGGAAAAACGAATATGGATGAGTTCGCAATGGGTTCAAGCACTGAAACCTCCTTCTTTGGTCCGACGAAAAACTTTTTCGACCATTCTAGGGTTTCTGGAGGAAGCAGTGGTGGAAGCGCGGTTTCCCTCGCAACCGGGGTTGCGGAGCTTGCTCTGGGAAGCGATACAGGGGGATCGATAAGGAATCCTGCTGCCTTCAACTCTGTGGTTGGATTAAAGCCGACTTACGGCAGGGTTTCACGCTACGGTTTAATAGCCTACGCCAGCAGTCTTGATCAAATAGGGCCGATGGCGAGAGACACGTTGTCAACAGCCCTACTACTTCAAGTAATAGCAGGTGGCGACTCAAGGGATTTAACTACTTCAAGCCGGGAGCCCCAGAATTACGTTGAAGAAGCCACACGTGGAGTCAAGGGTCTGAGGATCGGCATTATTAAAGAAGGGTTCATGAATATTGATGAGAAACTTTCGAGAAGGGTTCACGATGCTATAGGTGTTCTTGATAAAACCGGATGCTCGATTGAAGAAGTATCGTTCCCCTTCCTGAAGTATGCTCTCCCAGCCTACTACATCATAGCCATGGCGGAGTGTTCAAGCAACCTTGCAAGGTTCGACGGGATCCGTTACGGAGGGGGGCGGGCTGAAGGCAGGTGGGAGGAGAGGATTGTTAAGATTAGGACGGAGGGCTTCGGCGAGGAGGTTAAGAGAAGAATATTCTTGGGGACCTTCGTACTCTCTGCAGGCTATAAGGAGGATTTCTACATTAAGGCCTGCAGGGTCAGGAGGAGGATACATGATGATTTTAAGCTCCTGTTTAGAGACTTTGACGCTCTGGCGATTCCCACCATGCCCGTCCTTCCTTGGAGAATAGGGGAAATAATGTCGCCGCTTGAAATGTATATGATGGATTTTGAAACGGTAGCCGTCAACCTGGCTGGCCTCCCCGCTATAAGTATTCCAGCAGGCTTCGTCAACTCGCTCCCAGTGGGCCTTCAACTCATAGGGAATCATTTCGAGGAGGCAACCCTGCTCAGGCTATCCTATGCTTACGAGAATGAGACCGGTTTCACCAAGTGGCTCAGGATCCCTAGCGCCTAGGAAAGGGTTAAAAACAGTTTCAACATTCTTCCCGGGGATGGTTCAGAAAGCCCCTATGCTGTTAATACCTGGTCCGATAACCCTGCCTGAAAGAGTTTTGAAAGCGATGGCCAAACCTATCATAAACCATAGGGGGGAAGAGTTCCACGTCCTCTACGAGAGGGTTGAAGAAGGCTTGAGAAACGCTTTCAAGACTGAGAATAATGTTTACA
>JAOAJQ010000028.1 GCA_026414125.1 Thermoproteota archaeon | reverse complement strand
CTAGCTCAATAGGGTCGCGAATTACCTCGAGGATGATGCTTTCTCCCGAGACCCTGAGCATTACTCTATCCCCCTCCTTCACGCCGACTGCTTTAGCTATGGCTTTAGGCAGGTATATGGCGTACTTTTTTCCGACACGTGTCTCTATAGTCAGACTCATTTATTTTCACCAGCTTATTATTGTTTTATCAGACTTAAAAAGATATCTCTGATTATACTTTCCACTTCTGTCCACATTCTTCCCCATTTATAAAAGGCTTGCCGCGTAATTGACATTGGCTTTCTGAATGTCTTACTCGTTTTCAGAGGTTTATGCGCTTTTAAAAGGTGTTTCCGGGTTTTCCCGTTTTCCATGTTTTTGAAGCGGTGTGCTTCGAGGACTGTTGTTTGAGGGTTAACGTGCGGGGCTCAAATAGGTTTTTCTTGTTTTCAGCTTTAAAGCCAAGCCTTTGCTCTCGAAATGCTTTCCCTCTCCGAGTCTGGTTCAGCCTGCTCAAAAACCGTTCTGTTTAGAGCCTAACCCTGTACTTCCGAGGATTCTTTCTGAATTCTTCCTCGCAATGCTTAGAGCAGAAGTATATTGTTTGTCCCTCATACTCCAGTTTGCTGTAAGCGGTTTCCGGCTCTATTTTCATCCCGCACACCGGGTCGGTGACTGTCCTCCTCTTCACAATTCTCGCCTCCTCCGGCTCGTATTTCCTCAGGGTCTGAGTATTTAAAGCAACTATGACTGTGCTCAGCGACATGACGAGTGCGCCAACCCAGGCTGGTAGAACCACGCCGAGACTGTGGAGTAAGCCTGCTGCCAGCGGTATTGTGACGATGTTGTAGCCAGCCGCCCACCATAGGTTTTGAACCATCTTGGAATAAGTTTTCCGCGAGAATTCGATTATCCTTGGAACATCCCTCGGGTCGTTTCTAACCAGGATTATGTCCGCGCTCTCTATCGCCACATCCGTGCCGGCGCCTATAGCTATGCCTACGTCCGCCGTGGCGAGGGCGGGCGCGTCGTTCACACCGTCTCCAACCATCGCAACCCTGAAGCCTTTCTCCCTCAGGAGCCTGATTCGCTCTGCTTTCTCATGCGGCAGAACCTGCGCGAAATAATCATCCACGCCCAGTTCTTCGGCAACCCATTTAGCGACTTCCAGTGAGTCTCCTGTAAGCATGTAAACCATTATTTTCATCTTCCTAAGCTTCTCCACCGCTTCGTAGGATTCTCTCCTTATCGTGTCTGAGAGGGCGAGCACGCCTGCAAGCCTACCGTCGACCATTGTGAAAACCATGGTTTTACCCTGCTTCATAAGCTCGCCTATCTTCCCGTTTTCAACTTTTATCTTCATATCGTTCAGTAGGCTTAATCCACCGACGTAGACCTCTTTACCGTCAACCCTCCCGTAAACCCCTTTACCAGAGATTGCCCTGAACTCTTTTGCTTCAACGAGTTCAACGCCCCTCTGCTTCGCGTGCTCAACTATGGCTTTTGCTATCACGTGTTCAGAGTTCAACTCGACACTCGCAGCCAGTTTTAAAAGCTCCTCCTCAGGGATCAGCGGGACAATATCGCTCACGCCGAAGCCGCCGAGGGTTAACGTGCCAGTCTTGTCGAAAACAACAACATCCACGTTTCTAACTGTTTCAAATGCTTTCCTATCCCTTATCAGTATCCCGCTCTTCGCGGTGATGGAGGTGGAGAGGGCGACGACCAGTGGTATTGCTAAGCCGAGGGCATGCGGGCAGGTTACCACCAATACTGCAACCATGCTTTCAAGAGCCTGCTCCGGCCTCCCGTAGATGAGCCACACCGCGTAAGAAGTTATTGAAACAGCCAGTGCGACGTAGAAAAGCAGGGCTGCAGCCCTGTTCGCCAAGTCTTGAGTTCTGGTTCTGCTTTCCTGAGCCTGCTTAACCAGTTTTAAGACTTGAGCCAAATATGTTTCCCCACCAGTCTTCTCGACAAGAATCTTCAGGAACCCTTCGCCGTTTATCGACCCTCCTATGACTCTTGACCCCGCCTGCTTTTGGACAGGTTTCGACTCGCCTGTTAGAAGAGCCTCGTTCACGAAGGAAACGCCCTCTAAAACAGTGCCATCAGACGGGATTTTCTCCCCAGGCTTGACGATAACAACATCGCCCGGCTTAAGCTCTGAAACCGGAGTATCGACTGTTTCACCGTTCTTTAAAACGTGGGCTGCCGTCGGCATTATTCTCACAAGCTCCTCCAAGGCGGTTGAGGCTCCGAGAACGCTTTTCGCCTCCATCCAGTGTCCGAGGAGCATGACGTCTATCAGGGTGGCGAGCTCCCAGAAAAACTCCATGCCGAGCGGCAGGAAAACTGTTGCAGCAGAATAGGTGAACGCCACCGTTATGGCTGTGCCGATAAGAGTCATCATGCCTGGGAGCCTGGCTTTCAACTCGTTTACCAATCCTCTTAGGAAGGGCCACCCGCCGTAAACGTAGACGGACGCGGATAGGATTAGCAACACGTATCTCTGCATGGGGAAAACTACTGCTTTACCCCCAAGTATCATCGTTTGAAACGTTTCTGAGAAAAGTAGGATCGGGATTGTAAGGATTAGGCTGGCTGTAAGCCTATTTTTAAACTCTGCAATATGGTGAGCATGATGCTCGTGCAAAGCTTTTCTCTCCTCAAGGAGCTGGTTTAAATCGTAAATAAGGCTTTAACGAAAAACAGCCGCGTTGACAGACTTTCGCAATCGTAAATAAAGCATTCCGTCAACATTATTGATTGAGGACCCTCAGGGGACTCAGACCGCGAGATAAGATTGTTAATGCTGCAGAACTGCCTTCTGGGGGAAGTTGCACCCATCATCCTGAAGGGCTTCTCGTGGCCAGCGGCTTGGCTACTCGGATGCTGAGTGCAAGCCCTTTGTAAGATTAAGCATGAGTTTTAAAGGCTGTGCAACATAGCGTCACGAGAAGAAGGGAAACCTAAATATAAGGCTGGGCCGCAAGCTAATTAAGACGGGAAGAGGTGGAAATGGATTCTAGAAGTCGAGCCCCTCTTATTCCGAGAAGGATTCTATTCGGAAACCCGGATAGGGTTCAAGCCAGGGTCAGCCCTGATGGAACTAGGATAAGCTACCTGGCTCCGTTTAACGGGGTCCTGAATGTTTGGGTTGCTCCAGTCGACGAACCGGACAACGCGAAGCCGGTTACGAACGACACGTATAGGGGAATTCGCTTCCACATCTGGGCCTACACAAATGAACACGTATTATATATTCAAGATAAGGCTGGTGATGAGAACTGGAGGATTTACTCGGTTAGTCTCAAGAGCGGGGAATCCAAGGATCTAACTCCGTTAGAGGGGGTTCAGGCACGCATAGAGAATGTCAGCCACAAGTCCCCGGACGAGATACTTGTATCGCTGAATGACCGTTCACCAGAATATCATGATCTTTACACCCTTAACATCATGAATGGTGAAAGGCGTCTGGTTAAACGGAACGATGGGTTCATGGGGTTCATCACCGATGATGACTACAGGGTGCACTTCGCAAGTTTAATGACCCCTGATGGTGGAACCGAGCTGCTTAAGCCGACTGAAGAAGGTACCTGGGAGCCTTTTATCAGGATCAGCATGGAGGACGCCTTGACAACCACGCCCATCGGTGTCGACAAGACTGGGAAGATCCTCTATATGACTGATAGCCGCGGTCGGAATACTTCTGCACTGGTAGCGCTGAATATCGAGACGGGTGAGAAAACAATCCTAGCGTTTGACGAAAAATCCGATGTTGAGGACGTGTTAGTTCACCCGGTGGAGAAGCATGTTCAAGCCGTAGCGTTCAACTACGAGCGGAGGAGGTGGAATGTTGTTGACGACTCGATTGAGAGAGACTTCTCGTATCTTGAAAAGGTTTGTGAAGGAGACTTGGATTTGACCAGTAGAACATTGCGTGACGATAAATGGATAGTTTCCTACGTGGTGGACGATGGGCCTGCTCGCTACTATCTCTATGACCGTGAGGCGGGAGAGGCCAGATTCCTATTTACTGACCGGAAAGCCCTAGAGCAATTCACCTTGGCGAAAATGCATTCAGCCTCCGTTAAATCGCGAGACGGCTTAAACCTAGTCTGCTATTACACGCTTCCAGTAGGCAGTGACCAGGATGGCGACGGCCGTCCCGACGCTCCCCTGCCGATGGTGCTAATGGTTCACGGCGGCCCCTGGGCTCGCGACAGATGGGGCTTCAACCCGTACCATCAATGGCTGGCGAACCGCGGGTATGCTGTGCTCAGCGTAAACTTCCGCGGGTCCACGGGCTTCGGGAAGCAGTTTGTCAACGCTGGGAACATGGAGTGGGGGCGCAGGATGCATGACGACTTGATCGACGCGGTCGACTGGGCTATTAGGGAGGGGATAGCAGACTCGTCGAAAATCGCGATTTTCGGGGGAAGCTACGGAGGGTATGCGACGCTGGTCGGGTTGACTTTTACACCGGATAGGTTTGCCTGTGGAGTCGACATAGTTGGGCCGTCGAACCTCGTAACACTATTGGAATCCATTCCGCCATACTGGAAGCCGATGGTTGAGCTTTTCGCCACACGTGTCGGAGACCATAGGACAGAGGAGGGAAGAGCCCTGTTGCGCGAGAGGTCTCCGTTAACATACGTGGACCGTATAAGGAAGCCGCTGCTCATAGGTCAGGGCGCTAACGATCCGCGGGTGAAAAGAGCGGAGTCAGACCAGATTGTGAAGGCGATGCGGGAAAAGGGAATATCGGTTACCTACGTGGTTTTCCCGGATGAAGGCCACGGCTTCGCGAGGCCGGAGAACAGGCTTTCGTTCAACGCTGTTGCCGAGGCTTTTCTCTCAAGGTTTCTAGGCGGCTTATTTGAGCCGATTGGCGAAGACTTTGAAGGCTCAACCATAACCGTTGAAACAGGTGTGAGTGAAGTACCAGGTTTGGAGCAAGCCTTAAGGATGAAGAAAAACTAGGGTGATCAGTGCTAAATATTGGCTTAAACCATTAGTGTTTGAAAACTGGCTTTCTAGGGAATTTAGGTTAACTCAGGCGTTACAAGAGTTTAAACATCATCCCTTGAGGGGAAGAGAAAACGTTTAGACTTTATATGTCGATCAGCCTTCCGCCGTAAAGCAGTGTGCATGCGCTATCGTGTTTGCCCGTCAAAGGGTTTAGGATGGCTGAGTAGTCTTTCATCTACAATTGACGGACATTTACTTCTCTCTCCACCTGATGTTTTTCATCGTCAGGAAGGCCAGGATTATTGTTGAAAGCACAAGGATACTCCAGCTGATTGGCAAGTATTCTTTTACTGCGGTGGGCATGTCTAGGGCGTTGTTCACGATTTGGGCAGCGCTTACGGTCGGGATGATTAGCACCACGACCCTCAGCGGCTCTGGAAGGGAGGTGATGGGATAGTAGACGGGTGGAAGATAGACCATTGCTAGGAGCAGGATGTTGCCCAGTGAGTTGCCGGTTTTCACGTCGTTTATAACTGTTCCTAGGAAGAAGCCGAGCATGAGGTTCGACAGGTAGCAAATAAAAATGGGGATTAGGACTGAGGCTGCGTTAGCCGGGTTCAGCTTCCCTTGAAGGACGAGTAGGGCGGAGTACGGGATTATCGCGAACCCTACGGAGACAACGTTCGAGAAAGCTATTCCAAGAAGGTATGCTAACGGCCTGACTGGGGAGGCAACCATAATGTCTTGAAATTTAGTCCAAATCCTGTTGAATATTATATCCTGCGAGACAAACATGCCTGAAAACGCGGCAACCGAGATCATTGCCCCCGCTAGCCCCATTGAGATCAGATGCATTCCTCCCAACGCCCACATGTAGAACAGCGGCAACCCGGCGAAAACTACAAGGGAGATTAGCTGTACTGGTTGTCTCAGCATCGGAAGACTGTTCATCCATCCAATGACGAGTATTTGCTCGAAGACTCTACGAAGGTTCAAGATCAACACCTCCAACAAGCCTTATGAAAACATCTTCTAACGTTGGGCGTCTGAAGGTCACTCTGCATCTTTTTTCTCTCGCTTTAGCCATAATCTCTAGGATTATTCTTTCATCTTCGCCCAGCCTAATCTTAGCCTTTCCTCCAATAACCTCCTCGCAGCCATATTCACTGGTCCAAGAAACATCATCGCCGTTTACCTCTAGGATCATGCTTGAATTGTTTTCTCCAAGTATTTGGTCGATATCACCGTTAACAAGGATTCTCCCCTCATGTATGATTGCTATATCGTCGGCGAGCGCCTCAGCCTCATCCATGTAGTGGGTTGTCAAAACGATCGTATGACCCGCCTTAGCAATCCTCCTTATATAAGACCAGAGTTGTCTCCTAGAGACGGGGTCTAAGCCTATTGAAGGTTCGTCGAGCAACAATAGTTCCGCACCGGAAACTATCGCCATAGAGACTAATACTCTCTGTTTCATACCGCCTGAGAGTTGGAGGCACAGCCTGTTCCTGTCTGCGTAAAGGTCGAGCTTCTTAAGTGCCTCGATGCATGTTTCCCGAGCTTCTCTAGCAGACATGCCCCTTAATCTAGCGTAGTAGTAAACGTAATCCCACGGTGTCAGGAAATTCCAAACTTTCGCCTCCTGAGGCACCACAGATATTCTCGGCCTTATCTCATCTGGTTCCCTAACAACGTCGTGGCCCAATACGACTGCTCTGCCTGACGTAGGCTCAAGCTGGGTTCCAACGATTCTGAGGAACGTGGTTTTCCCAGCTCCGTTTCTCCCTATTAGGCAGAAAATCCTGCCCTTAGGTATCTTAAGGTTGACTCCATCTAAGGCCTTCTTACTCTTGGAATATATTTTTATCAGGTTTTCCGCTTCAATAGCGTAATCCATAAAAATACTCGACGAGTCTTTGTTAATAATGTTTTTGCAATTTTTTACTCATGATTTTACTCAGCTCAACATTTTGAGGATAAAGGTTGCGGTAGAGCGAATCAAACTTGGAGGATTAAAGCAGACTCTCTTAAGTGGTCTTTGGATATGGTAGTTCCTCTTTTCTCCCTATTATCCTCCTCTTAGCCTTCAAATAGTAGACGTAGTTGCTCAGCGACACGTCCGGGGGAACCCTGTGGTCGACCATCGGTATGTAGCCTCCTTCCTTAACTAGTTGCGAAAGGCTTTCAAGCTCCCTGTCTATCGCCTTAGGCCCTTGGATTAAAGCAAGCTTGTTAACCCCGCCGATTAGGAGAACCCTGTTACCATATTGCTCTCTAAGCTTCGCCGGGCTCGTGTACTTCGCCTCTATCGGGAACATGCAGTTTATTCCTGCTTTCAACCATCCTGGCACAAGCTCATCTATCTTTCCGTCGCAGTCCAGAACGTTTATTTCAACACCATACTCCTTCAACACGTCCGTCACCTTCTTATATCTTGGAACCATGAATTCTTCGAAGAGCTTCACCGAAACCAGCGGCCCCATGTTGTAAGCCATGTCCTCCCACCATGATGCGAAGTCAACCCTTATGCTTCTTAATGCTCTCCTAATCATTTTTATCCAGAGGTTTACCAGGGTGTCCATCATTTCAGCCACCCAGTCCGGGTCCCGGTAGAATGCTATTGAGATTCCTTGGACACCCATTAGGTTTCTAAGCCAGCCGTAGAGGCTTCCAACGCTTATGCCTAGAGGATAATCCCTCTCACTATAGACCTTTATTATCTCATCGTAGCTTAAAGGCATCCTCCCCGGGGTATCAGGGTTGAAGAAAGGCCTTATTTTCTCCCAGTCCTCCCTGCTTCTAATAGGGTACCTCAAGTACTGGGGGATCGTTGACGTCCATTTCTTAGTTATGTACATCCCTCCTAAACCATCATCTATCACCACCTTGTCATCATACTCCCTGATCCTTCTCGCAGGCGGCGGGGGCCATAGTCCAGTGTTCACTGGAAGCATGTCTATCGTGTCCCAGCCTTCCAGCATGAAATAGTCCTCAACGTCGCCGATGGTGTGGAGATGCATTGGCAGGCCCTCCGCGTGCCAGCGGTCAATCGTTTCACTCCAGTAGCCGAACTCGTAGTCTGGAACCCTGTCAACCTCTTTAAACTGCAGTGTTCTAAGCAGCCTCTCCCTCTCGTTCATCACCTGGGCTAAACTAGTGTTAAAAATAAATTTTTCCTCAATCCTGTTCGCCGTATAAACCACTCCGGATTTCACAACATTTTTTAACTAGTCAACACAGTCTTAAGCCTTCATGAGTAGCGAGTTCCTAGAGGAGGAAGCGTATGGCTTCCTAACGGGCTTAGCTTCCTACGAGAGGCTTGCCGGAACCCCTGGTGAGGAGGAGGCTCGGAGATACATTGTGAGCGTTATGGAGAAAGCAGGCTACGAGACGCTGCTTGAAGAGTTCACTGTCAAAACCTTCCGGATTCTTAGGAATGAGTTTCACGTTTTGGAGCCTTGGAGCGAGGAGATTGACTGCCGTGGTGTCGGGTTTAGTGGTTCAACCATTGAAGAGGGTATCGTGGCTCCTCTCCGCTATGTTGAAACCGGCGACCCCATGCTGCTTTCTGGGACGAGGGGCGAGATACTGCTTTTATCAGAGTCGCCGCCGACAGTTGAAAAGCTGTTAGAGCTATCTAAGTATGAGCCTTCTGGGCTTGTTTTAAGCGAGGGCACACCTTTCAGGAAGCCTTCTCAGGTTGACAGGCTTTTCGAAGTGAGCAGGAGGTTCAGGGTGCCAACTGTCTTCATAGGGTTTGAAGACGCGTTTAGGCTTGTTAAAAACCATGCTTCCAAGTCTAGGCTGGTTCTCACGCAGGAGGAGTTTGATGCTGACACTTGCAACATCATAGTTGAGAAGAAGGGGGTGAAATACCCTGAGGAGATAATAGTGGTCGGGGCGCATTACGATACTGTTTACGGAGTTAAAGGAGGTGTTGATAACGCGGGTGGGGTTGCTCTACTAATGGAGCTGGCGAAGTCGATGAGCAGTCTTGATCTGAAGCGGACAGTGAGGTTCGTTTTCTTCACCGGAGAGGAGCTTGGGCTCAGAGGTTCTTTCAACTACGTGGAGAAACATAAGGATGAGGTTGAGAAAGTAATGATGATGATCAACCTGGATGTGAACGGGGGTGCGATAGGCGGGTGTAACGCCGTGGTAACTGGGCCTCAAGAGGTGAAGACTTACTTGGAGGCTATGTCGAAAGAGCTTGGCGTAAACCTCTCCGTGTCTCAGGACGTTTACAGCTCTGACAGCGTTCCATTCTCCAACAGGGGAGTGCCGTCTGTAAGCTTCTACAGGAGGAGTGGCGCCGGGGCGTATATTCACACTCCTGAGGATGACGCGAGGTTTACAGCACCAATCGGCTTCAAGATGGTTGGGATCGTTGCCCGCGAGCTTCTCTTGCGGATGGCTAATGCGGAGAGCTTCCCTTTTAAACGAGAGATTCCTGATGACGTTAAGAAGAAGATTCAGGAATACCTTAAGAACAGGGGTTTCGAAGTGTCGAGTGCGGCTTCTGATTGAAACCCTCCTGTCTCTGCTTAGGATGATCTGAGTGAGATGGGGATAGAACGCATCGAGGTTTACTCTGTGACTCTAAGGTTTTTCGAGCCCTTCCGGATTGCCCCGGGTGCTAGTGACAAGAGCAGCAACGTTGTGGTGAGGATAGTCACGGACTACGGTGTTGAAGGCTGGGGGGAAGCATCTCCTTCCAGACGGGTCACCGGGGAGACTGTGGAAACCGTTTTAGAAGCCCTGTCTAGAATCGCGCCCAGGCTCATCGGCATGTGTCCTCTCAGGATTGAGCAGAACGTGGAAACCATGGACCAGGTTGTTGAGGGTAATCCTGCTGCCAAGGCTGCTGTTGACACTGCTCTACACGATATTCTCGGGAAAACCTCTGGAAAACCTCTTTTCATGCTTCTCGGAGGATACCGGACGCAGGTCTTAACCGACTTTACGCTGAGCATTAAGACTCCAAGGGAGATGGCTGCTGACGCTGTTAAGGCTGTGGAGAAAGGCTTTAGGGCTCTCAAGGTTAAGGTCGGTGTAAATCCTTCTGAGGATGTTGAGAGGATAAGGCTGGTTCGCGAGGCAGTGGGGGAGGATGTTGAAATAAGGGTTGACGCGAACGAGGGTTGGAGCCCCGAGCAGGCGGTAGAGGTTTTGAACACTGTAGAAAAGTTTAAAATACGGTTTGTCGAGCAGCCGGTGCCCGCTCACGATGTGAAGGGTCTAGCCAAGGTTAGGAGGGAGTCTCCAATACCGGTTATGGCTGATGAAAGCGTGCATTCACCCTCCGACGCGCTGAGGCTCATCCGGGAGGAGGCTGTTGACCTGATAAACATTAAGCTTGCAAAGAGCGGCGGAATATTGAAGGCTAGGAAAATATCTGACGTGGCTGAGGCTGCTGGAGTATCCTGCATGATCGGGTGTATGAGCGAGTCTGAAATAGGTATCGCTGCTGGAGCCCATTTCGCGGCGGGAGTTAGAAACGTGAATTACGCGGACTTGGACTGCGACCTGCTTCATGCCGATAAGCTGGTTAAGAAGGGGGGAACAAGGGTTGAGAACTCTATGAGGCTGTTCTCCCGGGAAAGCGGGTTGGGAGTGGTGGAGCTTGATACTGGGCTGCTCGGCAAGCCCCTAGCCGTTTACAAGTAGCTGTCTCTTATACACATCT
>JAOAJQ010000027.1 GCA_026414125.1 Thermoproteota archaeon | reverse complement strand
GGGTGACGCTGAGGGCTAGCAAGACGATAATAGCTGCCGGGAAGAGGCATGGAAGGATTGTTGCGACTGCGGAGAACATACGCCGCGGAGTGAACCAGAGGACTATGCACTGGCTGATTAATGAGGCTAAGCTGATCGGCAAGCCCAGAATGTTCTACGCGATGCATGCTTCTTGGAACGATCCGTTGAAACCTAGGAAGTGGCATTGGAGGATTGAGAAGAACCTGAGCGGAGGAGGACTAGTCATGGATAGTGGAGCGCATTTCTGCGACTCGATGAGGTACTTCTTCGGAGAGGTGGATAGGGTTTACGCTTTTGTAGGACAGTTTGAAAAATGGCCTCACGATAAGAATGGAGAAACCGTTTACAGCGAGGTGGAGGACAGCTGGGTTGCACTAATAAGCTTTGAAAGCGGTCTCGTCGGCACATGGAGCTGGACAATGGCTGCGCCGGGCCATTCTTTCACGAAGGTTGTTTACTACGGGTCGGAGGGATGCCTTCTAGACTCGGGCGATGTCTTCCACGGTCCTTTCGACAACGCGGTGCTCATTCTAAAAGATGGGACGCAGCACACCATGCCCGAGCTTCGAGAAGAATTCCTTAGAAGCATAGGTGAGGAGGGTAGAAATAGGCTTTTCCCACATGGTTTTACCGACGGGATTACTCTGGAGTGCTATGATTTTCTTGAGGCAGTTCAAAAGAGAAGGAGGCCTGAGGTTGACGGCGAAGACGGGATGAGGGCCAAGGCGATAGCTGAAGCCATATACGAGTCGGCTAAGCTACGCAGAGTCGTAAGGTACAGGGATGTTCTTAACGGGAGGATTTCAAAATACCAGGATCCGATCGACAGGGCGAATGGGCTCTTAAAGAAGAAACGTTAGCCGAGTTATTCTCTAGCGTTTCTCAAAATACTCAGGACATCATCCTTACCCAGCTTAACGAAACCCCCTATTTTAGAGCGCCCCGAATTGGTGCATCGGAGCGCCATCTCCTCAAGCCTATCGCCAGGAACACCCAGTTCTCTGAGTGTTGTCGGAAGCCCTATCTGCTTGAAGAAAGCTTTCAACCTCTCTATGCCTTCAAGAGCCGTTTTCTCAGGATCTTGGAAATCAGGCTCAACGTTCCAGACTCTAACGGCGAACTGCACAAATATGTCTATGCGATGCCTATACACGTGTCTCATCCAGTTTGGAAACAATACTGCCAGCCCAGCGCCGTGCGGCACGTCGTATAGGCCGCTGAGCTCATGCTCTATTATGTGCGTAGCCCAATCCCCTATCCGGCCTGTCCCCAGAAGATCATTGTGCGCAACAGTGCTAGCCCACATTATTTCAGCCCGAGCATCATAGTTCTCAGGCTCCCTTAAGACGATCGGGACATTCCTGATCACTGTTTTCAAAGTTGCTTCACAAAGCCTATCCGTTAGATCTGCGTGCTGCACATTAGTGAAGTAGCGTTCCATGACGTGAGCCATTATATCGGCTGCCCCGCAAGCAGTATGGTAGGGCGGTACTGAAAAAGTAACCTCAGGATTCATCAATGCGAACCTGGGGCGTAAGAGCTCGGTTGTGAGTGAAAGCTTACGCCAATCCTCCTCGTTCGTAATAACAGAGCTACTGCTCGCCTCGCTTCCTGCTCCCGGTATTGTTAAAACAACCCCCACGGGCAACGCTTCCACGGGCTCAGCCCTGTCAACGTAGAAATCCCATACGTCACCCTTATACGGAACACCTACGCTTATGGCTTTAGCGGAGTCTATAACGCTCCCACCTCCAACCGCCAGTATGAAGTCTACACCGCTACTCCTGCAGACCTCTATCCCTTTTCTAACAAGACTTAGACGAGGATTAGGCTTAACACCCGGAAGCTCGATAAAACTGACGCCTGCGCTCTTCAAGGATTCCACAATCTTGCCGTAGAGACCTATTCTCTTTATACTTCCACCACCATAGTGGAAAAGAACCTTATCGCCGTATTTCTTCACCTCTTCCCCAACCAGGTTTTCAACCCCTCTGCCGAAAACTATTTTAGTAGTACATTGAAACTGGAAGTTCTCCATGAGGAAAAAATTCTTCAGCTGGCTTTTTAATCTTTATTCGACGGCTCCGGTAGGTTTAGCATAGACGCTTCCACAGTAAAATATTTTTATTAGGATTACATATTTAATAGCAGGAGGCTGGAGAACATGGTTAAAGTCTTAATACTTTACTATTCTCGAGGAGGAAACGTTGAAGCCCTAGCTAAGGCAGTTGCTCAAGGTGTGGAGAAGGTTGAAGGAGCCACGGCTGAGCTGAAACGTGTAGACTACGCTACTGTTGAAGACCTTATATCGTGCGACGCTGTAGCATTCGGCTCACCCAACTACTTTGGCTACATGGCGGGATTGTTGAAGGATTTCTTCGACCGGGCTTGGAGCGTAAGGGAGAAGACCGCGGGGAAACCGGCGGCAGCATTCACATGCGGCGGCAGTTCAAGCGATTCAGCACTGTTAAGCATAGAGAGGATTTTCCCAGCTTTCAAAATGGAGAAGGCAGCTGTAGGCGTTGTCTGGGGTCTTAGAGAGAAAGGATCCCCCTTTGAAAAAGACTTGTCTGAGCTAAAGCGGCTTGGAGAAGCCCTGGCTAAAGCGGCAGTTGAAAGAAAAACCAAGATGCCGGAGGACTGACGGCATGAAGCCCTTTCATAGGAAAACAGTAATAGTTTAGTGCACACTATCCTCCATATTTTCCCGAACATCAGCGTCTCTTAGATGCCTCTCTTTCCTGCGTCTTCCCAATTACCCGCGGCATACCTTATTTTTCACACGTGCCCAACCGCAACGTTCCTGTAACCTTTAGATTTCAAGTAGTCTAAGCCTGCATGCGCTGGAGCTTCCCCAACTATTATTTTCAATTTACCAGTTATCGCCTCATCTATTCTATCTTTTTATCTCAGCCGGCGGTTTTGATTTAAAAGCACTGCCACCGATCAGAAGCAGCTTCCTCCCTTTTTCGACCATCCTTCTTTATTCACGCTTCAAGCCTTAGATTGCAGCTTCCTGACTGCACATGAACAATTAAACCGTATTCGTCTAAGCAGTACAGCTAAAACTGGTTTTAAATAGAAACGGTTTAAGACACTAAACGTTGAATAACATGCTTTCAAGCAGCACGGGAAAAACTATATAGGCTTAAAACTTGAAGAGGACTCTGTGAGACCGATGAGAAAAGGCTGTGTAGCATTGATTTTTTTAACTGTTGCATTCCTTACGGGAGTAACCGTCGCATTCATAATAAATAATGACTTCGGAAGGCTTGAAGTAAAAAGTGTCAAAATAACGGATGGTGAACACTACATAAGCGGGATACTGTACCGCCCGCATGCAGCAACCGAGGAAAACCCTTTGCCAGCCGTAGTTCTTGTACACGGCATCAGCAGTGCTAAAGAATCCATGAGCAGCATAGCGTTGGAGCTCGCCAGAAGAGGTTTCGTCACCCTGTCGATAGATGTTGTGGGCCACGGCGACTCTGGTGGTAGGCTTGGCGCAACCAAGGATCCCAGCCTCGGGGCTCTTGCAGCCTTAAGACACGTTGAAACACTACCGTATGTTGACGCTTCTACACTAGGCCTCGTTGGACACAGCTTGGGGGCTGGAGCAGTCAGGGCTGCAGCCGCTGCCCATCAGGGGGTTAAAGCAACCGTGCTCATAGCAGGAGGCTTAGGCGGAATAGCTTCCAATCCTTCAGCATACGGGGTTCTCAACACTACTTTCCCAAGGAACCTGCTGGTGGCCATAGGTAGGCAGGACGTGCTTTTCAATCTTAATCAGGTTATTGGAGAATTGCTACCCCCGGTTTTCGGGGTTCCAAAGATTTCCCTGGGAACACTATACGGTGATTTTACCTCTGGAACCGCTAGGAAACTAGTAGCCCCAGCTACAACCCACCTGCTTGAACCCCTTGACCCGACTATTGTTTCTGAAACAGTCGTCTGGATGAGCAGCGCTCTCAAGCCTAGTGAACCCAACAGAATGAGACAGCTGGAAGAAGGCTTGACATACCCTTACCGTGAAACAGCGATGCTCCTGAGCATTGTCTCACTGATAGGTTTAACCTTCCCGGTTTCCATGCTAATCTCGCCGCGCAAGCCTTCGAACACGAGGGTTGAGGAGCATGGCTCCATTAGAGGCTGGAAAATCATGGTTATTTGGGGGGCGCTGGGTGTCGCACTGCTCCTGCCAACGTTCATACTGGGTTTCAGCCTGCCTTTCCCACCCGTTTTATTCGGCTCGTCTATCGCTTGGTGGCTCCTCATGGTTGCTATAGCCGGGGGTTTCCTAATCCTTTTCGTCATACCCAGATTCTCAGGCATCAGGCTCAGCATGAGAAGATTGGCGGCGGAATCTTTCACGCTGAGAGAAACCTGTGCCGCGGTAAGCATGTTCCTTATGCTATATGCAATTGTTGCCCTTACCCATCTATTATTAGACATGAACCTCTGGATTTTCGTACCCATTTTCAAAGTTCTCAACACTCTGGCGAGAATCATCCTGTTCCTATCCTTCATACCTTTCTTCCTAGTCTTCTTCTACGTTGAAGGGATTTACCTTCATATTCTGCGTGAAGGAAACTGGAAAAGAGGGTTTCTCCCGGAAGCCATAGAGATGCTTAGAACCATCGCAGTCAAGATTACACCATACATTCTCGTAATGGGCATGCAGTATATCCCGATGTTCCTTTTAGAGGTTAAGCCGCTCACCTCCTTCCTTGGCTTCCTAATAGAGTTCCTCCCACTCATAACAGTACTGTTCATCATCTCAACCGCATGCTCATGGTGGCTTTACCGGGTTACCTCATCCATAGGCATGGGCACAGTCTTCAACGCACTCCTCTTCGCTTGGGTTTCAGCAGGAGTTTTCCCCTTTGGAGCACTAGGCTAAAAACCCGTCAGCGCGCGCTGCATCGCTCTGAGAAATCCGGATGTAATAATAACGTCCCCGCCTTTAACAAGATGCTTCTTGATTTTCCCCATTATTTCGCTGTCAAACTTGGCGCACTCTGTTAGGAACACGGTTTCACTGGATTCAGGAAAACTCGGAGTCATCTCAATAGGGATTCCTAGCATACCTATGTAGCTTGGAAGGAAATCCTCGCCGGAAGAGTTGAACGGCTTATAGCTTTTAACACCGTAAGGATTGCCGAGTTTTCCAATGAGAACACCCATCTCTTCAAAGATGCATCCAACTATTGGCGCAAGAATGCTTATAGGAGTTTCCACACCCTCCTGTTTTAAAGATTCAAGCAGAGCACCGTAGCAGAAGAGCGTCACCTCCCTGGCTTTAGCTAAGAGCGTCAGCCTTATTTGCTCCGCGTAACGGTCAAGAGTCCTCCTGGCAAAGGGATCAATCCAGCCGCCGCCGTTGAAACCTGGCTTAACGTTCTCCAGAAACCTCATTATAGCGTAGCTCTGATACTCCTGGAGGTGTTGATGAGTATACTCTGAGTCTCTAGTCTCAGTGCCCGTGTAAACCATGTCGAAAAGCCGTGATTCGAAATCGAGACTGTAGCCGAGAAACTGGTAATGCTCATACCAGTTTGGATACTTTATTATCAGCCTAACCTTGGGGTTAACCTCCTTTGCTGTTTTAAAGACGATGTTTTGCGCAACGTCCTCCATAGTCTTCAAACGGTACTCGGTCCAGCTTCTATCATCCTTGGCTTCAACACATGCTTCACACTTGCAGCTTGCGAAGAGCCAGTCGTCCAGGATAATCTCGTCGAATAATTCAGCAGTATATTCGACAATGTTTTCAAGCATTTCCCTGTCCCCGGGCTTCGAGTAGCAGAGGGATTGACCGCGCGGACCATTGGTAGCTATTCCCCCAGATGTCTCTATGCCTTTATCTTTGAAAAATGATTTAACCTTCTGCATTAAACCTCTATCCGCCAGGGTACCGCTGCCGAAGGTCTCAAGATAGACTTTGTCAAAGAGAATACTCCTGCTCAAAACATTGAAACTGTCTTCCAGCCAGGTTGAATCAGCCATATTATTCACGTCGTGAACGGTGCAGTAGATTGCAACCTTAAAATTCCTATGTTTTCCTCCAATGCTCATAAGCATCCTGAAACATTCTTAATACTTATACTTTGTTACAGTTAAACTGTTCAAAAGCCTTATAAGGATTTTTGACTTAAAAGAAACAGTAGTAGAAGTGGGGGGAAAGCCTTCGTACAAACAAATATTATCATCGACCCAAATACTGCTGGCTTTAATTATAATGCTGCCAATAGTCTTAAGCTTATGGTTGGTTCTCACATACCCCCCTAGCCTGTTCAAACTGCTTTCTAGGGTTGAGGAAGACGGGGCAATACCGATAGCGCTGGGAGAAGAAACTTTTGAAACTTTGACTGTTAAAGTCTACTATGCTTCCGGGTTAGCAGGGGTAATGGGAAAAGTGCGGAGTGAAGCCCAGGGTGACCTGTCTAAGACAATAATAGGAGAATTTCTCAGGATAAGGTGGCAGAATGAGACGGTGGAAGTAGCTATGATTAATGGCACGGAGCATGTTTTCAATTTGAAGGAGTTGAAAAAAGAAGAAAAACAGCTGAAACTTTCCCTAGGCGATTCACCCATAGACTTAACCATCAGGGTTTTAAACTTGTCCTATCCTAGGCTGAGAAATCTGCCTGAAGACTTTAAGAAAAGGATTATCACAACCTTGGAGAACCAGCCTTTCACAAAATGGCTTAGGGAAGAGGGTTTCACCTATAGTGTTGAAAGCGTCAGACTATGGGGAGCACTGGGAGACGTAGTTATAACTTCGAATGTTGAAATAGAGCTGCTGGTTGAGGGAGTGGAAGCATCATGCAGCCTAACCCTTAATAAAACCTACAGGATTGATCCAATTCTAACGTATTAAGGGAACTACGGATATCTCTGGGAGAGAGCAATAGGACTAACGGAATCTCTCTATATTTTTATAAATATGATGATGGTTTCGTAGTAGGCGCGATAGTAGAATCTAAAAACCCGTATGATCCAGGATATACTTACAGTATGGGTGAAGCATGGTTAAAGAATAGCTCGTCAAACATCTGGGTCTCACCAAGCACGTATGTAAGAGTTTCGATTATTAATGCGACGAGTGAGCTGGGGCAGAGAATCATGCAGATATTAAGAAGCAACAGGCTTACAGGCAAGCTTACAGAATACGGATGTGAGGTAGACTTGATTATGACTGAGGAATATTCTTTCGATGAAACAAGCCGATACTTTAACGCATATTTTCACTATGCAGGAAGAGAGATGAGGCTGAATGTGAATATTAATCCGGATACTGGAAGAATCGAGAAAATATCTTTCATTGCCCGAGAATAAGATTTTTAAAGATTTTCGACAGGGAAGTTTAGAAATGGCCCTATTTGAAAAGAAGCTTGAGACGTACATCTTGTTGTCTAGCCTACTTTTCTCAGCCATATTCTACTCTATTAGCATGAGAGGAGACAATGAGCAAATGCAGCTGGCTTACGATTATCGGTTTGAAGAAGCGGTTTTAGAATCCAAGATGCACAGAGGAATAAACATTGGAAACGCTTTGGAAGCACCCAAGGAGGGTGACTGGGGGGTTTACATTAGGGACGAGTATTTCAGGATAATAAGGGAAGCCGGCTTCGATACTGTTCGAATACCAATAAGATGGTCGGCTCACGCTGAGAAAAACCCGCCCTACAGGATCGATGAAGACTTCTTCAACAGAGTAGATTGGGTTGTGAGCAAGTCCCTGGAACAGAACCTTATCACCATAATAAACATTCATCACTATGAGGAGATAATGCAAGACCCTTCTGGTCACAGTGACCGTTTCAAAGCCTTGTGGAGCCAGATATCGGAGCACTATAAGGATTATTCTGAAAAACTTTACTTCGAGCTTCTGAACGAGCCTTACGGCGAGCTGACTGATGAGAAGTGGAACATGCTTATCAGGGAGACGGTTGAAATAATAAGAAGGACTAACCCTATAAGAAAAATAATCATAGGTCCAACAGGGTGGAACAGTGTTTACAATCTCAAGGGACTGGTTATCCCTGAGGATGAGAACATTATCGTCACCTTCCACTTTTACACTCCGTTCGAATTCACACATCAAGGGGCAGAATGGGTCAGCCCCTCCCCTGCTGTTGGTAGGAAATGGCTGGGGACTGAGGCTGAGAAGAAGCAGATCACGGAGGAATTAGACATGGCTGTCCAATGGGCAGCGCAACACGGTGATGTTCCTCTTTTCATGGGAGAGTTCGGAGCATACAGTAAAGCCGATATGCATTCCAGAGTGAGATGGACGCGTTTCGTAGCAAGAGAAGCGGAGAAGAGGGGAATAGCCTGGTGCTACTGGGAGTTCTGCGCAGGCTTCGGAGCCTACGACCAGGATAAGGGAGAATGGAGAACAGAGCTTTTGAACGCGCTGATCTCTGAGAAGCACTACGTTACTGTTGAGACTGAGTATGGAAACGCTTTTGGCACAGGCTGGTATGACGAGGGTAGTTACGTTCTCATAGGGATTAATACTACAAGCTGGGGCTTCTATGTTTTCGACCATTTCGAAGGGCTAGGCCCTAGGGACAGAATGATAGACGAAAGGACTGTTGAAATCTACGTTGACGGACTCAGGATGATAAAGGCTGTTTGGAGAATAGACTATGTTAAACCACTGGCAATAGCGTTAGTATTTTTCGTCGCATTTGTAGTAGCAATCCTGTATAAAAGGCGAGTCTTAAAACTGGGAGAACACTTAATCCTAGGAATGAAATTTTTCACTCATCTTCAGAATCAACCCGCCTGTGACTTTATTCAAATTCGAATTACGGATATCCAGTGTAGAATGTCTTGAACAATCGTTATCCTTGGAAAACGTCTTGCTCGAAGCGATGAGAAGAATAGGCTGCTACTAACTTTACTGAAGAATCAATTTCCTGTTAATGCAGCCCATTATTAATTTGAATCATTGTTTTTCATGCTTCACCTGTTCATCATGCTGATTCACTAGTTGCTTCACCTTCCTGCCGTCCAGAAAGTGCTCCATCCGCCGAAATGCATGCTACGTTTAGAGTCTCCAGGTAAAAGCTCCATGTAGTTTTCAACAACCTTCCTGAATGCTCGAGCATACTCTTCAATGACCTCAGGCCTGTAATGTTTGAACCATGGGACAGTGAAAACCCGCTCCTGCACGCTCTCTGAAACCGGGAGGCTGCCAGGTGGCTGTCTCACGTCAACACCCGGAGGAGAATTTGCTACGCGCGTCGGTCTACCCTGGTTGTAGATGTCTATCTCATTGAACAAAGGGTGTAAATGAAGCGGGAGATTGCAACCCGGGTAGCAGGGGGCGCCCTCTGCCCTTACTGCTTCGCAGAACCGCTGAACAGATAGGCCTCCCAACTCCTCCGGATGGTAGATGCCGTGGGGCGCGTACCACCCGCCCTTGGTGGACCCAGAGTCTTTCGGAGGTCTATGGCTCCTGATTCCAGGTAGGCCTTCAACCAGGTCCCAGAAGTAATTCATAGCCTTGTCTATCTCAGCCATAAGCTTCGGATAATACTTCAACTGGACACGGCCAATTGCAGAGGTTAACTGGTGCATCCTATACTTGTATCCTCCCCAGGGCAACCCTGCTCCACGCTTAAGGTCTTCCAGTGTTAAGGTGAACCCGTGGCGCTCATAATGGCCGAAGGCCACAGCCCTTTCATAAACCCGCCTGTCATTCGTAGTCATCATTCCTCCCTCGCCACAAGGCAGGGATTGGCCAGACATTAGTGAGAAGCCTGCAGCATCTCCAAAGGTTCCGACCATTCTACCCTTGTAAAGAGCACCGTGAGCATGAGAACAATCCTCAATCACCATCAAGCTGTTTTTCTCAGCTATCTTCATTATCGCATCCATATCTGCCGGCATCCCGAGGTAGTGGACAACCATGATTGCTTTAGTTCTTGGAGTAACCCAACGTTCAATATCCTTAGGATCGATGCAGAGCGTTTCAGGATCAATGTCGGCGAAGACAACGGTTCCACCGAGCGAGTAGACCTGTAGGCAGGAGGCCCAGTAAGTGATGCTTGGACAAATGATCTCGTCCCCCTTCCCTATGCCTATGCCGAACATCGCGCTGTGCAGAGCAGCGGTTCCAGTGTTATGTGCAAGCGCATATTCCACGCCCAACCATTGGGCGAACTCCTCCTCGAATTTTTGAGTCACATCTATGTCTGACATTTTCCCGGCGCGTAGTACTTCTAGAACAGCATCCTCAATCTCCTGTGTTATAATTGGCCAAGCGAATATATCTCTATGTTCAGACGTGACAGTCTTTGGACCACCTAAGAGAGCTAAGCCGCTTTTCAACCCTTAAACCATTAATTAGAACGTTTAAACGGATAGTTAAATATTTCCATCCCCACTACTTTCACGCTTATCTCCAATACTAAGAAACTGCAGACGACCAGCATCTGTAGAAACTTGATGTACGCATCTTCTGTTAAAACTCAGGCTGAACACTTAAATAACTTGCTTCGCAGGACGGTAAACATGATCATCGACATTCATGCGCATTGTTCCCCTAGGCGAAGCTGGCTTACCTACGATCCGGTTAAAGACCTGTATATACCGTGGATAACATTGTCTGAACTCGTTAAAAGAATGGGGGAAGAGGGGATAGACATAGCGGTGATTCTCCCACTACCAAGCC
>JAOAJQ010000026.1 GCA_026414125.1 Thermoproteota archaeon | reverse complement strand
ACCCTCAACACCCTTATAGTCCCCCCTGATTATCAGAACCCTGTCTCCGATCCGAATAGGCAGGCTTCTGAAACCATACTTACCCCTAAGCTCACGGCTCAGATGAACAGAGGAAGACCTGTATGTCAAGTGTCTCTCGTTCATTCTTCGCTACACCACCGACGAGGCTAGGGCTGAAAGCTTAGGCCACAGATCCACGGCCTCCTTTGCAACCGGGCCTTTAACCTCAGTACCCTTCAGGTCTCCTTCAGGCGTCATAAGCACAGCGGCGTTATCCTCGAAAACAACCCTTAACCCGTCTCTCCTCCTGATTGGGAAACGCTGTCTAACTATTATTGCCTTCATAAGCTTGTTCTTAAGGTCAGGAGTCCCTTTTTTAACGGAGACCGTCACCAGGTCGCCAACCTTAGCCGAGGGTAGACGCCTAAGCCTTCCTCCAGACTTAGCCACTTGAACAATCCTGAGAAGTTTAGCACCAGAGTTGTCTGTGCAGATAAGGTTCGCACCAACGGGAAGACCCCTGGAGCCTCTTAGCCTATACTCTAAGATACCCCTTGCGGAGACTGCTCTGGATTTCTTCACAGCCATGCTACTTCACCTTGCCCAGCACCACGAAGTGCACAGTTTTGCTTAAAGGCCTGCTCTCGCCTATTATAACTCTATCCCCAGTCCTGGCAGCGATGCATGGAGGGTTGTGAGAAGGTATTCTGCTCCTCTTCCTCATGTAACGCTTATACTTCTGAACATACTGAAGATACTCTCTCATGACAATCACCGTGTTCCTCATCCTGTCCGAGACGACGACGCCCTCTAAAACACTTCCCCTAATCCTCACGTTGCCGTGAAACGGACACTTCTTGTCGCTGCACTTGGTTTCAGGAGGAGAAACATTAAGATCCTTTAGAAAACTCATGGGTCAACCCTCTCCGTTCTTTCCTCGGGCCTGAAAGCAATCGAGTCCCCGTTAACAACAACCTCCATGTCTCCAAGTTTGAAGAAGAATCTCTTGTTATGTTTAGGTATTGTTAAACGCCTGCCTCTTTCAGACAGTATGGTGAAAGTATTTTTTGTCTCCCAGACAACCCTGCCTGAAGCAACGGTTGAGCCGCTGCTTAAATCCACGACCCTAACCTGCAGGCCATTCAGCTCATGATACGCAAGGTTACTCGGGGTCCTCACTTACTACCCTCCTCCTTCTCAACAGTAAGTATTCTCGCGATTGCACGCTTCAGCTCTCTAACCATTTTAGTGTTCTCCTCCAGCCCTGAGGCAGTCCTCATCCTCGCCATCATAAGCTCGCTTCTAAGCTGCTGAAGCCTCTTAAGTCGCTCCTCCCGAGACATCGACCTTATTTCACTCGCCTTTAGCCTCGCCAACCTCAACAGCCTCCTTCGGAGCCTCCATTATCTGAACCTCGTCTGGGAAGAATGCTTTACGGAGAATCTTAACCTTAACCCCTATCAGGCCCTGTGGCAAAAGAACGCTCGCCTTCCCGGTTTTAACATATTTCATAGCCGGATCCCCGGCTGCAGGCAGATAGCCGTATGTAAACTTTTCAAACCTACTCCTGTCAGTCGCCAGTTTACCGGCTATCCTTATCTCGCAACCCACGGCACCGGCTGCAACTATCCTGCGTAGAGCAACTCTAGCAGCCCTACGGTATTTAACGCCCCGCTCCAGAGCCCTGCATATCATTTGCGCAACCAGCTGGGGCTCAAGATCAGGGTTCTCAACCTCAGCCACGTTAACCTGAGGATTCTCCAGCCCGAAATTTTTCTGAAGGACGTTTTGAAGCTCCCTTATGCTCCTCCCGTCCGGCCCTATTACTGCACCCGGCTTACTAGTATATATTGTGACCACCAGGCCCATTGGCACATTCATAAGCTTAACACCATTATAACCAGCTTCTTTCAAGTACTCCCTTAGGAAATCATCAATCTTCTGGTGTAGCTTCCCGAAATCGAGAACCCGCCTGTAGAAAATCGCTTTCCGCCGGCTTGACATTTCAACCAGTCTCCTCCACAGCTATGGCCTCAACGTGAGTAAGGGTTTCAAACCTTGGTGTAGCCCTCCCGAAGGCCCTTGGAATATACCTTTTCAGCTTCCTACCCCGGTGGACGACGACGCCGGTTATCCTCATCCTTTCCGGTGTCAATCCTTTAAACTCAGAATTAGCCTCCAGCTGTGACAGCAGCCTTAGGAAGAACCTGGCTGCTTTAACAGGGTACCTCCCGGAATCCGCTTTTAAAACCCCGCGTCTATGCGGAACCTTCTTCCTATACTTTTTAAATGGGACAGGAAGCCTTTTCTCCGCAACCGCCTCCAGCCTCTCCCTAGCCTCAGGAATCGTTAAACCCTTTATAAACCTGGCCAGTTCAACCGAGTGTTTAGGGGATACTCTAACCTCTCTGAGGCTGGCCTTAGCCGAACGGGCCCTGTCCACCTCCACCAGACTGTACTTGAAGCTTGGCAAATTCAACACCCTTTGGCTCGCGGAAGCAGGACAGGAATATGTGCCAATTATTAAATATTTTGCCCGTTATAGGCAATGCTTAAATCCTAGGATAAAGTAGCTTTAGCGATAGAAAATGAGCAAGGAGGCGGCTGAAGCCGAGCCCAGCATACGCAGAGCAGTGAACGTGGATAAGCTTGAGAGGACTCCTGAAGGATATGTTGCACACGTCAAGTCTCTTGAAGGACTTCGAAAAATCGCTACAATATTGAAGAAACCCATGGTTTCAGTCAAAGACAGTGGAGAATACTTAGTGATAGACGACAGGATAACATACGTTTGGAAAGAGCAGCCTAAGAAGTAATAAGACGGTACGATTAACCCAATTTCCTTTTTTCCTATTTCAACGGCACGTAGGTAGAAGCCTTACTGGCTCCAACCCCCGGCTTGCCGTGAACAACCCTCTTATTGGTTATTGCAAACTCACCAAGATAGTGTCCAACCTTGTCGAGAGTGATTTCAACAGGTATGAAGTCCTTACCATTATGAACCTCAATGGTTAACCCAACCATCTCAGGGAGAATAGGCATATCCCTCCGGTGTGTCCTGATTCTCTTAGGCTGGACCCCGGTCCGAGCCATCTCAGCCTTAACCCTCCTAATCTTTTCAAGAAGCTTCCGGGTCTCAGGGTGAAGCCCTCTTACTAGGCTCCTCCTAATCCTGGCTGGAAGGATCTTCATCAACTCGTTCATAGACATGCTGTTCAGCTCCTCCAGAGTCCTTCCCCGATATGTTTGAACCGTAGACATCCTCAACCATTTGACGAGTAAAGGCTATATAACCCTTTTCCCCTTAACCTAGTCTAAACAAATAGAGAAAGAGGCCTTAAACAAGGCTTAGAGAAGCCTTAGCCGATTTGAAGCAGAATCCGATTACATGTTTTGAGGATTGGAAACCTGATCCAGACGCCCAAGCTCCGCACAGAGATCCAGGTAGAGTTTTACAGCTTGTGGAGGAGTATTCCAAGGAATATGGTTCCCGATGCAGAAGGCGTAGCCCCCCGCTATTTTAGCGGTCTCCACCATTCTCCACACCATTTTTTCGATCTCAACTGGATCGTTACGCAACAGTATACGGCAGTCACCCTCGCCAGCTAGGAAAACATCCGGATGCTTACGCGCTATGGCCTGAATATTCGTGTAGGGCTCAGTAATTATTCCTTGAGCACCACATGTGAAAACGTCTTCCGCAAAAACATCAATACACCCGTCCGACATGAAGATAACAGTCTTACCAGCGTCCCTCAGGATCCCCCAGAACTCTCTGTAGCGTGGAAACACGTGTCTCCGCATCCAAGACGGAGAGAGAATAGGCCCGCTGGAAGTAGCAATATCATCGTGGCAAATCACGAAGTTGACAGGCAGCCTTGCGAAAACCCTGAAGACACGCCTGTTGATCTCGGCAAACTCGTCCATTATTCTCTCGAAACGCTTATCCAAGCAGGTTCTCAGAAACAGCCTCCACCCGAAGGTGAGAAGCGGCCACATGAACATCGTGTTATAGAATGAAACCGAGGCTGTTGAACCCTCGGGAGCCTCATCGCCCCACTCAACAGGGTAGTGGGCGCGATACTCTCGGTAAAGCTTCTCCTCGTCACGGTAGTCGCGAGACTCAACCACAGGAATATTAGTAAAGTCACCCTGCTTCAGCGGGGAAAAAGCGAACACGTCCTCCGGCGTCTTGAAAAGCTCTCCCCAGTTCCAATGGTTGCTGAGAGAATCACCCCAGCGAACACGCCTACGACCATGCTCATCGACATAAGAGCTCCTACCGTTCATCAAGCTCTCTGGACGAGGAATAGGCTCGTCTCTCTCAGGAACCGGAAGCTCAAGCTGCGGGTAAAGCTCAGCCATCTTTAAACGGCAGAGACGAGGATGCTTGTAGTAGTCTATGCCAGTAATGTATGTTTCAGCATCAGGACAGGACCAGTGTTCCCAGTGTGGGACACGCTTAGGCTTGCCGAAACGGCCACCGGTGAGAGCCAGAAACTTGTCGCTGTACTCGACCATTTTTCAGAAAAAAAGTTTCAACAAATGCTTTTAAACTCTGTTTTTCAAGCCTAGCTGCATGTTAAACCGTTGAAAACTCTTAACGTTTTAGGACTAGTCGACTATTCCGCGCTACCGCTAGACTGGAGAATGAAGTGACACGCGACGAATAATAAAGCCGTGGCTTTGAGAGCAAGCATTTCCCTCATAGTAAGTTTAAATCATCCATCATGTTTAAACAGTGAGAGAGGGAATGAGAGGGAGATTCACCATTTACGAGCATCCTGAGCTTAAAGAGCCCCTACTTATACTAGGGTTCAGAGGGTGGGCTGACGCTGGAAGAATATCAAGCGGGTGTGTAGGCTACTTGGTGAGGAAACTGGGAGCAAGAAGGTTCGGCGAAATGGCTCCAGATGATTTCTATATTCTTCAAAACTCCCGGCCATTAGGATGGATCGAGGAAGGCATTATAAGAAGGATAGAATGGTCCCCCACAGAAATATTCTACTATAAGAATACGGCCGGAGGAAACGATTTGATACTCCTGCTTGCCGACGAGCCTAATTTTAAGCCTAACGAATACGCGGAGGAAATTGTCGACTTAGCAATCTTTTACAAGGCGAGGAGAATATACTTGATTGGTGGAGTGATTGCCCCAGAGACATCATCCATGGAGGAACCGCAGGTAGAGGCGGTTGTCGGAGACTCAAGGTTGAAAAACGAGTTGAAAGAATACGGAGTAGGATACGTAACATACGGGAACAGTAGGCAGCTCGCACCAGTAGGCATCCACTCGCTTCTCGTGCTAGCCTGTCAGAGAAAAGGCATTGAAGCGATAAGCCTATGGGGACATGCTCCACCCTTCGCCAACATATATCTGAAAAGCATTCATGCCGTCCTCGAGAAACTAGTTAAAATGTTGAAAATAGATCTTGACCTTGATGATATTGAAAGGACGAGTAGAGATTTCGATAGGATAATGGAGGAAGCAGCCAGACAGCAGGAATTAGGCGAAGGAAGAAAGCAGCCAGAGTATTTCTATTGAGCGCGCGTAGTGCGCTGTAGCTCTCTTAGGCGATAATATCTTGCCGCCTACTTTTGGTTCTATTTTATAATCTTTCTACGAATAGCCGAAGCACGTCTACCCAATAATATATCGCACACAAATCTTTCCGGCCAACTTTATATTTGCTTTTTTCTATATTTTCACGTGCTTATTACTTAGATGGTTTCTACGTCATCGACTGATACATGTTTTTCCTTCTTATGTTTAAAGAATATTGAGGCAAAACCTGCGATCACCATGATGAGGCCTATGCTCGCTATGACGCTACCAACTATTTTTCCTCCGAAGGCTGTTGAAATGGCTGTTTTCTCCTGCCATTCTAGAGCCGCATTAATAATTATTTTCTCATCTACATCTTTTAAAGTGTTTTCAACGACAAAACAAATACTGAACGCTGGGCTCACCTGGTCCTCTGCAAGCGAGATGTTAAAGCTCAAAGAGTTGACATTCTCCTGCTTAAGTATGGCTGTATAGTTTTTGCCGGCAAGCCAATCCCAATAGCTGGAGTACTCCATTATGTAGAAGTTAAACCTGTTTCCATTCGACTCCGTAGCATTACCCCTAAGCCTGAAACCTTTGACCTCCCCGATTAAAACTTGGGGGGTTGACGCCACGTATCCAGTGCAATCGGTTCTCGAAGATTTCTCAGTCCAGCTGATTATTGAGTTAACAAGAACCGTTGGCTCTACTCCCAGATCATGCTCCTCCACGACAAAATAGATCACGTCAGGCAAGTTTTCCTTCGAATCTATTGAGAAGTTAAAGTAGACTGAGGTTTTACCCTTATACTCGCAGTAAGCCTTGTAGGATGAACCTGCTTCCCATAGGTCGAAGTTAACCTGGTTAAAAACGTAGAAGTTGAAAGGCTTCTGTGGGGATGATTGTTCGACAGCACTCACGGTTATCACAAAGTCCTTTTCATCCCCGAAGAAGGGTGGCATAGCTCCCCAGCACGCGTCGTATTTCAAAGGGGTTTCTACTTTAAGAATCTCTTCGACGAGTTTTCCGCTGACCGTCTTCCACCCGGCTGAAACACTAAGAGTTTCCCTGTCAATCAGTATTCGGCTTCTAGGCTCCCAGCCGAAATCCGCCGGAGCCATCATTACTATGAAAACACCAATTGTGAGCAGTATTAAACCCGCTATAAACGCTATTTTTTGAACAAGAGTGTTCAAATTCCGCTCGACTAGGTTTAGAGTCCCGATATAAATTTTTCTCAGATGCATTAAAGTATTCAATATTTTTAAAAAACATATCATGCAATAAGGTTAGAGATACAAGGGATTCTGCTCTGGTGAGAAACCCTAATGCACGTGTTATGTCTCCAGTTCCCCGATCCTTCCGAGGAAAACCAAGTCTAGGCTGTACGCCTCAGCCTCCTGAAGGTTTATCGAGCCAGTTTTCAGGAAGCCCCTTAGCTCCTCTGATATTCTCTCGGGATTGTTAACAATGAGCTTCCCGATGTTCTCGTTAAAAGCCGGCATTAAAAGTATTTCAATATTGTTGCTTAACATGCTCTTTACCCAGACTGGTATCACATACCTGTAGCCAAGGTCGTCGAGAAGCTCTACAGCCGGGTGGAAATGTCCGACCACTACTCTTCTAACACTACTCCAACCTTTCTCGTTAAGAATAGTGTCAATTCTCTTATGGCCATGCGTAAAGAGAACCCCGTTCCACAAGACTCCGTCAGGATCCAGTAGCTCAATCCCTTCAGGCAGGACGGTGTAAAGATCCCCGTCGTGATTCCCGGGTACAACCCCAACCCATTCGAACTTGCTAACTATCTTACGCATGAACTCCGGGATCTCCATCCACTCCAGTCCCCTAGGACCGTAGACAGTGTGCTTCAAGTCGCCAAGGATCAACAGCCTTCTAGCAGACGTTTTCTCAGCTAAGTTTAATACGCGCGTAAGTATTTTTTTAGTTAGGCTTGGAAGCCTGATTCCCTTAAGCCTTATTTCACCCTCGTAGCCTATGTGCGTGTCCGCGATAACGAGGGTTTCCCCAGCCAGCAGAGCCGGTTCCCCTTTGATAAGCTTAAATCCTGTTTTCGTGTTCAAGACCCAGTGTAACAAGCGGAATGATTGAAGATAAGGATAGCGCTGATAAGATACCTGAGGAGATAGCCAAGCTTCTTAAAACTCAGGGTGTGACGCGCGAGTGCGAGGAGAAGATCATCAGCGCTTTCGGCGAAAGAGGCAGGAGAGCCTTGAAGACAGTCGTCTCAAGAAGGGTGAAGAAGTATGTTCTTCAGCCTTCGAACAGGGTCAGGTGGATTATCGTCGGCAGAGAGGAAGAGTACCTTGTGATCCCGCTGGTGAAGTATTGCTCCTGCAAGGATTTCTTCTACTACGTGATGACCGGGGAGGCTTATGCTTGCTACCATCTTCTGGCCCAGAGGATCGCTGAGCTTTCAGGATTATTCTCCGAAGTAAGGGAGTCAGACGAGGTTTACGACAAGGTTATTGCGTCAAGAGTATTCATATACTAGCATGGTTGTAACCTGAATATCTCGTAGGTCAGCCAGCCTGTAACTGTCCAAGCTGCTAAAACCCCGTCGTAGACTGAAACCTTCTCCCCAGTCATGCTCCATATTTCCTCAGAGGGCCTCCCCCTAGGGTATGCTCCGATGAGGAAGCACGCAGGCACGTTTTCTTCTGAAACACTCTTAACATAGTCTTGGATTTCAACCCTCCTGCCAACATGGGTAAAAAGTATTCTGCGAGGGTATTCGTCTAAAACCCTTAAAGCATCCTTTTTCGACACTATTTCCATAAGGACTCTTCCACTAGGATCCAAAACTCTGCCTTTTGAAAGAAGCTTCTCCATAAGCCCTATGAAGTTCCCATAGGTCACTGGAAACCTTATTTTCTCCCTTGGTACAATCCATTTTCCGCCTATTGTATGCATCACCACCCCTAGTTTCCCAGCTTTATATACAGGCGAGTCTGAGACTATTTTAAGACAAGTGTGCAGAATATCCGGCCGGCCTCTTTTCTCACTGTTTTCAAGCCTCAGAATAGCCTTATGGTGGACACTTCTTTCAAGCATTGTTTCCAACGGGTTTTTCCCCTTTTTAGCCGCGTTTTTAACAACCTGCGGGTGGGCGGCCAGCTCCCTTGGAACAAGTTCAAGGCTCGAGTCGAAAAAGCATATGAGGCTCTTCATCGCTAGGCCTCCTCCTGCTGCTAAACCTTATAAAACCTTTGCTTCCAGAGGGAGACTGAAGACTGTTGGAGGCTGTGCACGTTAAAGCGGTTCCGGCGGACATGCTGATAGAGAGGATTGCAGAATACCTTAGGGAGAATGTTAAGGAGGTAAATCCTCCTAAGTGGGCTCTTTTCGTTAAAACAGGCAGCCACAGGGAGAGGCCTCCTGACCGTTTAGACTGGTGGCATGTAAGGGCTGCCTCAATACTCAGGAGGCTGTACGTGAAGGGCCCTATGGGTGTTTCAAGGCTCAGGAAAGAATATGGAGGTAGGAAGAAATACCCGATGAGGAGGGCTCATAAGGTTAGGGCTGGCGGAGCAATAATCAGAAGAATTCTTCAGCAGCTTGAAGCAGCAGGCCTCATCGGCAAGTCGAACAAGGGTAGATGGCTCACGCCGAAGGGTGTTTCCCTCCTAGACAGGCTGTCTCGCGAGGTTGCTGGAAAAGGGTAGTTGGAGAAATGAGTGAGGACGAGGAGATTGCAAGAATACTTGAACAGCGTCGCCGTCAGATGGAGAAGGATCTGGAGGAAAGCAAGCGCAAGCAGGAGGAGCAGAAGGTAATAAAGACTTTAAGCAGGATTGTTTTCACACCGGAGGCTAGGAGCCGTTTGAACAATCTCAGGCTGGTTAAGCCTCAGCTTGCGGAACAGGTTGAGAAATACCTTATAGCCCTAGCGCAGCAGGGCAAGCTTAAAATACCGGTTGAAGACGAGTATCTAAAGGAGATCCTGGAGAGAATATACTTGTCTTCGAGAAGAGGAACTGGGTGAGGAGAATTGGCTAGGAGCAAGACAGTTGGGAAGAAGCTTCGTCTGCAGGCTGAGTTAAAGAGATCCTATTCTGTGCCAACCTGGGTCATAGCTAAGACACGGGGGAAAGTAAGGTTTACACATCGTTGGAGAAACTGGAGGAGGAGCAGGATCAAGCTTTAGGGTGGTTGGTTGATGAGCAGTAAGGCTGAGGAGGCTGTTTTTTCAATAAGCCTTTCAAGAGTCAAGAACGCACCCTTCCCGGATAGGCGTGAAGTAGCCATCCGGAAGATCCGGGAGAAGGCTTCCAAGGCTTTCAAGGGTAAGAGAATAGTAATAGGAAGCGATTTGAACGAGTATGTTCACTCTAACCTTGGAAAGGTTTTGAAGGGTCGTTTAAGGGTTAAGGCTGTCGTCGAAGAGGACGAGGTTCTTCTAGGGCTCCCGGGTTCAGAGCAGCGATAAGTCATGGAAGTAGCCAGAGCCTCAATCTGGAAGACCCCTTTCATAGGAGCCTACTCAAAGGTTTTCGGGGTTAATGCTGTGGTTAACAAGAATGCTCCCCAGGGCTTCCTGAGGAGGCTCAGGGATTTTCTAAGGGTTGGCCCGATAGCGTTGACAAATATAGGTGGTGTTCACGCTGTCTCATCAATGATAGCGGCTAATTCGAACTTCATAATCGCCCCGGACACTGTTGAGGATGAGGAGCTGAGGGAGCTGGAGTCGCTCGGCAAGGAGATCATGAAGGTTGAAAGCAGGCTTAAAGCATGGGGGAACATGATGATCCTCTCAGATAAGGGAGCGCTTTTCTCAACAAGGGTTCCAAGGAATGAGGCTAGAGCGATAGCCGACTTCCTTGGGGTCGACTATGATTTCGCAAGCCTTGCCAACTATGCTGCGATAGGTGCTCTTGCAGTACCAGGCGAGGTGCTCTGCTTCGCCTCCAGGCTTCTGTCAGAACGGGAGAAGAGGCTTCTGGAAGACGTTTTGAAGCTAAGGGTTTACACGGTGTCGGTGAACGATGGGCTGGCTTTCATAAGGCTAGGCATGCTGGCAAGCCCATACGGGGTGCTTGTAGGAGAGTCTACAACCGGGGCTGAGCTTATGAACATATCCATGGCGTTTAAAAATTTTTAATAACCCCCATCTCCAGGCTCAGGCATGCCCCTGTTCAAAGTGAAAGGCGTGTTCCGAAAGCCGCTGAGGGAAGCTTCGTTCTCCATAAGCGTGGAGGCTTCTTCAGAGAAGATTGCGCTGGAAAAGGCCTACTCCATGATAGGGAGTAGGCACCTGTCT
>JAOAJQ010000025.1 GCA_026414125.1 Thermoproteota archaeon | reverse complement strand
CTCCAGAGCTAGTCTTGACTGTGGAAGGAGACCTTAAGCTGACGGCGGAGTATAAGAAGGAGTACCTGGTTAACCTGAGCTTCGTCGACAAGGATAATGCACCTTTACAACCTTTCTTCTACGTTTGCACGCTTCCCAATAACACTGTTTTCAACGGGACTTTAAGAGGCTTCTGGACAATCGGGGGAGACCTTAGGCTGACAATGGTTAAATACGCAGGGTTGAACGTTCTCGACGAAGCTAAGATAATCTATGTTAATGAGCCTAAGGTGATCAGGGTTTTGTGCAACGTTGTAAGCGGATCCATAAAGGTGGTCGATCCTTTTTCAATGCCCATAGAGGGTGCCGAGCTGAAGGCGGTCTTCACGAATAATACTCAGGCCAAGTATGTTACCGGGTCGGGTGGCACTGTTAACATAAGCAGGGTTGCCGGGGGTGAGCTGACGCTCACAGTAACCAACCTTGGATACTCGGCAACTTTTAAGGTAAGCTTCCTGACGGAGAGGCAGGTAATAGTAAGAATACCCATGTCGCTGAACGTGGTTCTAATAATAGTCGGGGTCTTCCTAATCATGGTTGCAATAATATTGTTTAAAATACTTAAAGGAAGAGAAAGGCTGGCTCCGAGGAAGGCTGAAGAATACGAGTTTGAGGAACTATAGTGTCAAGCCGCTGTCTTCACTCTTCCTTCAAACCCTCCGAGGAGCCTAGCGTCTCCTCGAAGAACCTGCGGAGGTCTTCAAGCGGTGTCAGTTCAAGCGAGTCTTCAAGAGGAGCCTCGCCGATAATTGTCTGGCCCCCAGCCTGCTCATATGTGAACCTAAGGGTTTCTAAGTTTTTCAGATCCGTTTCACCAGTAATCGTTAGGTATGCGAGCCTCACTAAGACCTCGGCGTCTAGAAGTATGCGGGACTCCTTACGCGGCAACCTGTTTTTTCAAAGCCCTTGAAAACGTATAAAAATCTTTTAGCTCATGCTTAACGCGGCTGTGAATGCTTTTATTCACCGGTTCTCCATCCGCTTCCGAATAAAAGGTTTTGCGGCCAAGTAATTGTTACGAATATAAAACACAATTGCAGAGAAACGCTAGCCATGTCTCGGCGAAGAGTTATTAAGAAGGTGTTGAAACAAAAGAAACAGTATAAAAATGAGTTTGGTTCTCACGATTGATGTTGGCAGTACTAATATGAAAGGTCTTGTTATAAATAATGAGGGGAAAGTTGTTGAGAGGCGAATCCACGAGATAACGCTTTACTTGGAAAACAGGTTTGCTGGGCATGAGCCGAAAGAACTTTTAGAGTCTTTCACCTTTATGCTGGATTATTTCGGCAAAAAGTATGGGAGAAGTATTGAAGCAATATCGGTGACGACTTACAACCATAGCATGCTGCTCGTAGAAAAGGATGGAACCCCTTTAACTAAAGTGATAACGCATCATGATACTAGGGCAGCAGAGGTTGAAAAAGAGTTGCTGGAAAAAGCTAATCCCTATGAACTATACGAGGAAACTGGGGCTCCCCCAATCTTTGTATTCATGCCGTACAGGCTTTATTGGTTCATGAAAAAGGAACCTAGCGCTTTTAAAGAGGCCAGATATTTTTTGTTTTGCAAGGATTATTTATTGTGGAAGACCGGTTTAACAACGGAGCCGTATATAGATCTTGCCACAGCCAGTGGAGGCGGGATTGTTAACATCAGGAAACTTAAGTACAGTGAGAAAGTTCTTAACTTGCTTGGCATAGATGAAAACAGGTTTCCAAGACTGTGTGAAGGTGGAAAAATTTTCGACACTATCCCGCTCAAAGTTTGCGGAGAATACGGGTTTAATCCAGATGCGAAAATCGTCTTTGCAACGTTTGACGGCGCTGCGCAGAATTTCGGCCTAGGTTTAACAGAAAAGGGTACAGTTTTAAGCATTGGAAGTACGGGAGTTATTAGAAAGCTTTCAAGGAAAGTGGTTCTCGACAAGAGTTTGGAAATGCGGTTCTTTACTTATTATGCGGCAAATGGGTTCTATGCCTTGGGAGGTGCTTCGAATAGCGGTGGAGACTGTTTAAGGTGGTTTAGAGACAATTTCGGCCAGATGGAAACTATAATCGGCAGTAGTATTTGTAAAGACCCTTACAGTATTCTCGACTTAGAAGCAGAAAAAGCATTACCAGGTTCAGAAGGCCTTATCTTTCTACCTTTTCTTACTGGTGAAAGGTTTCCGTATAGAGACCCGAATTTGACAGGCGCTTTCCTCGGCATCTCTAGAAGATGCGGTAGAGCTCATTTTATAAGATCGATAATGGAGGGAGTAGGGTATGTCGTTAGAGCGATTGCCGACGCTCTTTCTGAAAACTCAATAAGCTTAGACGAAATATACTTAGTAGGAGGAGGTTCAAAATCTAGATTGTGGGCGCAAATTCTTTCAGATATTCTCGGTAGTGAGATTAACGTTGTAGCAACAGGTGAAGATGCCACCAATTATGGTGCGGCAGCATTAGCTTTTAATGCTTTAAGTCTCTCTAGCATAGAAGAGTTTTCAAATAAATGGGTTAACGTCAGAGAGAAAGTTGTGCCAATAGAGAAGAATAGAATGGTTTATGAGGAAAACTATGCTGCTTTCGTTGAACTCGTTAAACTTTTGAGAAGCGTTGGGAGAAAAAATATTCGAAAAACGTAAAGATAAAACTTATATAGTTTGGATTTTTAAAGGATAAAGGCATAGTTATGTATCCTGAGGGTATTGTTGCGGCGATAATAACTCCACTTAAAAATGATGTTGAAGTCGACGGAGAAGGGGTTGCTTCACTAATGAGCTTCCTGATTGAGAAAGGGGTTAAAGGCTTTTTTATACTTGGGACTTACGGTGAAGGAATACTCATAAGTAAAGATGAACGTGAAAGGATGCTTGAAAAAGTAGTTGAAACCGTTCCAGATAAAACCAGCGTCATTGCTCATGTTGGTGCGGCAGATGTAAAGACTGCTCTTGAGCTGGCTAAACATGCGGCAGACATGGAAATCGGCGCAGTCAGTTCCGTAGGTCCGATCTATCATAAACCAGGTAAGGCAGGGTTAATTTCATACTATAACTATCTTTCAAAAGCTGGTGCCCCATTAATGGTGTACAATAATAAGGGGAGACAGGGGTATAATATTTCGCCGAGCGATTTCGAATCTATAATTAAGGAGGTCCCGAGCGTAATGGGTATAAAGGATACGAGTTACGATGTGGAGCAGCTTCAAAACTATATTGACATGTTTGGAAAGACTCATTATGTTGCAGGAGCCGGGGACTCGCTAATAGCAGTGACTTTTTTAATAGGAGCTAAAGCCCACATCTGCGGTATAGTTAACGCGTTTCCAGAAATCCCTTTATCGCTTTATTCTGCCGTAAAAAATGGGGATGTTAAAAAAGCCTTCGAGCTTCAAAGCATTATAAACAGGATTAGGAGAGAATTAAGTAGATTCGGGGTTGAAACCCAGGTTGTTCTAAGGGAAATACTTAGACTTAGGGGGATTGACGTCGGGTCCTCTCCAATACAATTGAGGAAACTCTCTGAAGAAGAAAAGATGGAGATCAAGAGAATCTCTGAGCCTTATATTGAGTACGCGGAAAGCTTAAGGTGATGGCGATGAAGCCCCGTGTAGCAATTGTGAACTCTAAGTCTTTTGGAAGGTTTACTGATGCTATAAGTAGGCTTGCAGCAAGATGCATCGTGGATCAGATTGAAGTCTCGAAGAATGCGTCCGGGAAAGAATTGGCTGAAAAGCTCTTCGGCTATCATTTTGTCGTAGCAAGCGTGACACCGCGATATGACGAAGAGTTCTTTAAAAGTAATTTAGACGTAGTCATGATTTTGAGACATGGGATAGGTCTTGATAATGTTGATTTGAAGGCAGCGGAAGAGCACGGGGTGAAAATCGTTGCTGTACCTGGGTATAAAGAAAGGGAGGCTGTTGCAGAGCATACTGTAGCTTTAATGCTTTCCGCACTGAGACATATTGTAGAAGCGAATAATTCTGTTAGAAAAGGCGAATGGCAGGAGCGTGCTAAATTCGTAAGCAGGAATATAAGCAGCCTCACAATCGGTGTCATAGGCTTCGGCAATATTGGCTCTAAAGTGGCTGAAATTCTTCGAAAGGGATTTGGCTCCAAAGTAATCGCCTACGATCCCTATGTACAAGAGGAGAAGATGAAGGCTCTCGAGGTTATTCCAGCTAGCAGTATTGCTGAACTTATGGCTAAAAGCGACATAGTCACTCTTCATACGAATCTTAGCCCTGAAACTTACCATATCATTAGCAGAGAAATGCTAATGGGTGCAAGGAGAGGAATAATAGTGGTTAATACTGCGAGAGGAGAACTTATAGATCAGGATGCTCTTGTTGAAGCCATAGAGAAAGGCATTGTGAGTGGAGTAGCGCTGGATGTTGTTGAAAAGGAGCCGATAGGTCTTGAGCACCCGCTTCTGAAGTATAGCAATGTCGTGATTACACCTCATATAGCGGCATATACTAGGGAAGCACTGGCAGCTATGGACGATACAATAGTTGAAGCAATTTTCAACTATTTAGACAAGAAAACAATTGAGGGTATTATTGTAGATCCCATGAAATGCAGAAACTTACGAATATGCTTGAAATCAGTAAATGAATCAACATAGCTATATTTACACAAGTATAAAATCGAAAAGCTTTTAAATACTGACTACTTTTCCTACACATGAGCCTCAGTGGAAAGAACATAGTTATAATCGTAGCTAATGAGTTTGAGGATGTTGAGTTGCTATATCCTTTACTGCGGTTGAGCGAAGAGGGAGCTAAGGTCATCGTTGTGCCGGTTAAGAGTGGGCTGCATCCAAGACCCTCTGCTGAGAAGCCTGTATCCGGCAGGTATGGAACGCCTGTGCCTCTTGAAGTCATGGTTCCTGGCAGGCGTTACATCATAAAAACGCTTGAAGATATAAAACCTGAGGAAGTAGATTGCCTCCTTTTCCCCGGCGGATTCTCACCAGACGCTTTGAGGATCGATAAGAATGTCGTTGAGCTGGTTAGGAGAACGAATCAGCTGGGGAAGCTAATAGCAGCCATATGTCACGGTCCCCAAGTGCTGATTTCAGCAGGCATAGTTAAGGGCAAGAGGGTCACAGCATACGAGGCTGTTCGAGACGATCTGATTAACGCGGGTGCAATTTTTGAAGATGTTCCAGCCGTTAGAGACGGTAACATAGTAACTGGAAGAGTTCCGGATGATCTTCCTGAGTTCTGCCGCGAAATAATCTCCTTCCTATCTAAACAGTAACATCTCGGCTAAACATCAGCTGCAAAAAGAAGGCCTTTAAACCTTCAGGCTAGAATGCTGATTAAGCAGCCATTATTTAATCTTGGCGATAATTTTCTTCATCTTTAATGCGTCAACCTCAAGCAGGGGGGATTCGCATATTATGATGAACGAATACCCTTTCTCAACAATTAGTTCAGCGAGCCTACTGAAATCAGGCCCGTAGCCACTTCCAAGAGGATGATGCCGCTTCTCCCCAAAACCCTTTGAAGTGGTTTCAACCTCTGAAAAGTGCACTACAAGGCTCCTCATCCTCTCGCTTCCAAGCGATCCCTCCACTTTGTCGAGGATCTTCTCATAGTCGCCGCGGCTCCTAATTGCGCCACCAGCCCTCGCGTGGAGATGGGCAAAATCAAGAGTAAGCTTAACGTTTTCAAAAGAGTTTGAAAGCTCAATAAGCTCTTCAAGCGTCCCAAACTGGTTGGGCTTACCAGTTGTCTCGGGGCCAAGCTCAACGCTTATCTTTTTCTCCCCCATCTTGTCCAGCACATTTTTAAAAGACTCCTTCTGAGCCTGCATGGCAAGCTCCTTGGGCAGCCCGCTGTAGTAGCCCGGGTGGAAAGTCACGTGGAAGGCCCCCATCCAGGAGGCTATTTCAGCGGACTTGACGAGCCTCTGGACACTCTGTTTTCTGACTAGCTTCCTGTCTGAAGACAGGTTTATCGCGTAGGGGCCGTGAAGGGTCAGGAGAATATTATTCTCGGATGCAGCTGAGCCAAGCTCTACAGCTGGCCTCCTGCTTATCCTCAGGCTTCTAACCGCTTGGTATTCCATCGCGTTGAGCCCTATCTTCCTCAGGTAGGGCATTGCATCAGTCCCGTGTGGCCCCTTCAAGGGGAACCCGGCTGGCCCTATTCTGCATTGAGACTGCAACGTTTTAAAATATACGGAACTGTTTTTAAACGTTAAGCCTGACTGTGCGCAACCCTGGGGACGGTTGGCGTGAACACACGGGTGACCCGTAACTATGTTCTCGCAGCCTTAACCTTCTTGTCTGCAAGCAGCTTCCTATAGTATTCAACCCAGCTGTCGTCAACTGGTCTAAACTTGAAGCCGTAGCTTATTATCCCTCCGTCCTCCTGCTCGAAAAGCTTTCTGAAACAGGCTTCAACCTCCATTCCTATATGCACTTCCTCAGGCTTGCAGTCAACTATTTGCGAGAGGACTCTCGGACCCTCCTCTAGCTCGACCAGCCCTATGACGTATGGGGCATACTCCTCGAAGGTTTTAGAGCCGACGTGAATCACCGTGTAGCTGAAAACCTTGCCTCTTCCTGAGAACTCAACCTCCCTAGTTCTGCCTCTCCTCCGGCACTTCGGGCAGATCTTCCTAGGGGGGAAGAAGCTTGTCCCACAGTTCTCGCAGTATGTTCCGAGAAGCCTGTATCTTTCCCTCAGGCTCCTCCAGTGTCTGGGCACTCCGGAAACACCCATGCTTTTCACCTCCTTGAAAGGATTGTGACGACAGCCGTGGCGCCTGACCCGCCTACGTTATGAGCCAAGCCAACCTCAGCGCCGTCGACCTGCCTGCCGCCCTCAGCCTCCCCCCTCAGCTGCTTCACGATCTCAACTATCTGTTTCACCCCGGTTGCGCCAACCGCGTGTCCACCCGCCTTCAGCCCCCCGTCAGTATTCACCGGCAGCCTGCCTCCAACATAGGTCTCCCCCTCCTCGTAAAGCTTGAACCCCGCGCCCTTTGCGCAGAAACCAAGGTCTTCTAGAGCCAGTATCTCCGCTATGGTGAAGCAGTCATGTACCTCAACCAAGTCAACATCCCTCCTGGTTAGCTTAGCCATTGCGAAAGCTTTCTCCGCAGCGTGCACCGTCGCGTTCAGGGTGCATATATCCCTCCTCTCGAGGAGGCTTAGCGTGTCGGATGCTTGCGCCACAGCTTTAACGATTATCGGCGTATCCGTGTATTTACGTGCCTCATCCAGTGGTGCGAGCAGCACGCAGGCAGCACCGTCTGAAACAGGGCAGCAGTCGTTCCTCCTCAACGGATGGGCTACGACTGGGGAGGAGAGCACGTCCTCGACGGTTATCCTGTTCCTGAAGTGTGCAAGCGGGTTCATGCTCCCATGATAATGGTTTTTAACAGCTACTTTGGCAAGCGTATCAGGCTTAAGACCGTAATCATGCATATACCTGGTTGCCATCAGCGCGTAAACTCCTGGGAAAGTGGCGCCGAAGTATGCTTCCCACTCGTAGTCCATTGCTGCTGAAAGAATCTCCGTAGCCTGCCCGGGTTCAACGTCAGTCATCTTCTCAACCCCGCCTACAGCCACAAGGTCGTACATGCCTGACGCTACAGCCAAGTAGCCCTGGAAGAAAGCCACTCCGCCGGAGGCGCATGCTGCCTCAACCCTTGTTGCTGGCACAGGGTTTAACCCTAGGAACTCCGCCACAAGGGCTCCAACATGCTCCTGTCCTTCGAACATTCCTCCGGACATGTTTCCGAAAACGATGTACTGAATATCCCTCCCGCTTATACCTGCCTCTTCAACAGCCTGAACCCCGGCTTCCCACGCTAAGTCCTTAAGACCCTTGCTCCAGTGTTCCCCGAACCTTGTTGCGCCAACAGCCACTATTGCGACCTCTCTCTTCAAACCATGGTCACCTCTCTTTGAAAAGCCTCCTGAACCTAGCATAGGTCGAGTAATCTATGTATTCACGCTTATCCAGGTAGTATATCACCGGTGGGGCCAGCTCCCTTTTAGCCTCTATGGCTTCCGTCACTCTTATGCTGAAGGAGTCAGACCCGGCTCCAGAACCATAGGAAGTTAGCAGAATCCTTTCCCCGGGGCTTGCAACATCCAGGACTGCAGCCAAGCCGATTAGAGAAGAACCTGAGTAAGTGTTTCCGAGACGGTTTACCAGGAGCCCAGGATGGAGCTTCTTCTCCTCGAAGCCCAGCTCCCTAGCGGCTTTCAAGGGGAACTTCGAGTTGGGCTGGTGGAACACCACGTAGTCATAATCCGTTGGACTTGTCCCAGTTTTCTCCAACAATCCTTTCGTGCAGTTTATAACGTGCTCGAAGTACGCGGGCTCGCCTGTGAATCTTCCAGCATGCCTAGGGTAGCTGGCGCCATCCCTCCTCCAGAAGTCGGGAACATCCTGCGTGTAAGAATATGTTGCCTCAACCTCGGCGATCACGCCTTCACCAGCACCTATGACGTAAGCGGCTCCGCCTGCGGCAGCAGTATACTCAAGCGCGTCCCGGGGTGCTCCCTGAGCTGTGTCGGCCCCTATTGAAATACCGTATCTTATGTATCCTGCCTTAACCATCCCTAAGCATGCTTGAACCGCTGTTGTCGCAGCCTTGCAGGCGAACTCTGTGTCTGCTGCGGTTAGGCTTGGCGTTAAGCCTAGGGCTTCTGCGACGGTTGCTGCTGTCGGCTTAACCACATAAGGGTGGGATTCTGAGCCCACGAACAGGGCGCCGACCTCGCTCGGCTTAACCTCCTGCGCCCGCCTCATAGCGTTTCTCGCAGCCTCAACGGCTATCGTGGCAGTATCCTCGTCCAGCGACGGAACAGACTTCTCCTCTATTCCAAGCCCCTCCCTGTAGGAGTTTGCGTCATGCCCCCAGACTTTCGCTATCTCTTCAACCCTGATTCTCAGCCTAGGCACGTAAACCCCGTAGCCAACTATCCCAACCCTCATGCTTGGATCCAATGTTTGCGCTGCTTGGAGAAAGCAGATATTTAACCTTACCATTAGATGTTCAGAAAATATCCGTCTAAAGCCGATTGATTTTCAACTGTAAAACATGTTCGACGATTAACAGACAGCGGGAACACGAGGCACGTAGCCTAAGGCGTTTGGAGAAGCGTCTTAAGACGGGTTACAACATGTTCCTTCCCTAGGGCTGCAAGCAGGTAGCCGAGCCTTGGGCCACTCCCTCTTCCGGTGAAAACCATGTAAAGCTTCTCGAAGAAGCTTGACGAGGGGATGCTGTGCCTACGGGCAGTGGAGTAAATAATATTCTGTATTTCCTCGCCTTTAAACTCTTCCAGCGACGACAGTTCTTCCACGAGCTCCTTAAAGGCCTGTTTGAAGCCGTTTAAATCCACCTCCACGAGCTCCCTCTTCACAACGTACTTGCTGGCATCAGCGAACATTGAAAGCCAGTTTCCAGCAAGCACGAGCCTCCGGAGCAACCTCTCCCTATCCTCTTCACAAGCCTCCTCTTTCACGACGCCTGCCCTAACTAGGCTTCTGTAAGCTTCTTCAACCGGATAGAACTGGATGACGTAGCTTGCAAGCAGGTAGCTTACTCTCAACGGCTTCCTGTCAGGGACTTTTCCAACTATCGCCGGATATATTCTTGCAGCCTCCTCCGAGCCGCCTTTGAAAAAGCTTTCCTCAAACCTGTCAAACTCCTCAACCAAGAGGTGCAGATTCTTCAAATCAATGTTTCTCTGCATCATCGGCCTCTTAGTGTAAAGATACTTTATCACCTCCGGCTCAAGAACCTTCAGCAGGTCGTGCAGTATGTACGCGTTTCCCTTTCTACTCGACATTTTCTCTCCGTTGACTAAGAAGAACTCGTAGACGAGGCTTGCCGGCGGCTCTATCCCGTAGACTTCCCTGGCTAACGCTTGACCAGATTTCCAAGAGCCCTCATAATGGTCCTTTCCGAAGGGCTCTGCATTAACTTGGAAAACCTTCCATTGTGCAACCCATTCTAGACGCCAGGGTAGTTTCCCCTCTTTCAGCGTTGAAAAACCCCTGTGGCCGCAGCCCTTTATCACGTATTTCCCAGCTAGAACCCTCCCCTTACACTCATATTCAACAGTTTCGCTACCCAGATCGAAGCTTAGAGCTGTGGTCGTTATCTTTCCACAGTTGCCACAGACAGGGTGGAACGGTATCCAGTTTTTCTCAACGTTTCTCTGAAACCTGCTTAAAACTTCCCTGACGAGCACCGTCTTAGAGAGGGTCAGCCTAGTAGCCTCGAGAAACCTTCCGCTCGCGTAAGACTCGCTGTTATCATAGTTCTCCATTACTATTCCTATTCTGCTTAACCCGTCTTGAATCACGGAGTTGAAATGCTCCCCCCAAGACCTGTGGCATCCGAAAACATCCGGTATACGGCTGTAGGGCCAGCCTAAGTGTTTCTCAAGCGTCGCAAGCTCCTGATCCGTGAAAAAATGCCACTCCCCGTCCCCGTTGGGAGCGGAAGGCGGAATAGTCCTGAGAGGATCCATGTCGTCGTTAGTATAGATAAGCCTCGCGCGAACACCCTTCCTGGTTAAAGCATCATATATGAAGAAGGCACGGATCTGGTCATTCATGTTGCCGATGTGCTTCCCACCAGAGGGGGAGCCGCCGCTCTTAACAGTCACCATAAGCATACTGTTTCTCCTAGCATGCTCAATCGCTGAATCGGCCACCGCATCAGCCCAGAACACGAACCTGCCCTTATTTCTGACCTCCATGCTTATTGAGGCAAATTAGGTTTAAAAAGCTATGTAAATAAAGTTTAACAGGGCCCGTGGCCAAGCCAGGATAAAGGCGTCGAGAGGCTTACTCGCGCAGGCCTCCGGAGCCGAAGACCCCGCGTTCAAATCGCGGCGGGCCCGTTTTCACCAGGTTTACACCTGTTAAGGCGCGTACTGGCTTTTTCAGTATAAAGCCTATGGTTGCCAGAGATAAATCCGGTCGGTTGACCGTTGCAATAT
>JAOAJQ010000024.1 GCA_026414125.1 Thermoproteota archaeon | reverse complement strand
CCATAAGCCTCCTTCACCAGCTCGTAAGCCGTCCTTATGTCATATGGGCAGTAATGCAGATGGGCTATCTCGTGCCTAATGACTGACCTGAGATATTTTTCATCATCAACCTTCTTCGGAACCGACTCCGGAGAAATATGTACTTTTGAATTAACCACGAAAAAAGGAGTATCGTTTTTACCATCATGCTTCACTTCCAATTCGCATGGCGGGAAATAGAGTTCGCTCCTAACCTGCGCGAAAATCCTTCTTACTTCCTCGTCATCCATTTCTATTCGAGCCCGAGGCCTATCTTCAATGTTTCCTCCCGGCTAATCTTGCCTTCTCTGACCCATTTCTCCTCCAGAGAGAACAGCTCCTCGGCGAAAACATTGTCCTCCGCAGCTATTTCTTTAGCAGTCCTATATAGGCCTGGGCTGAAACTATTATAAAGCTCGTTAAGGATAAACCATTGTTTCCTAGATTCGCGTTCAAACATTCTCTCTTTCTCTCTTTCAAGCAGCTCGCCGATTTCCTTCAAGGGTTTTTCAGGGTTTAAGAAGCCTGTCCTATGTATGAGAACCCATTTAGCCATCTCCATCACATCCTTCTCCTCAACCTTTCCATCAAGCCATTTCTTAGCCTTAGCGAGTTGAAGCAGGATGAGTGTTGCTCTCTCACTCGGCGGCTCTTTAACCCTGCTGCATATAAACCTCGTGAAATGGCAGCCTTCGCACAGGACTGGCAGGGGGATGCTGCTATGCTCTTTACCCCTGACGCATACTTGAAAGTCTCTGACGAGCGTGTTTATGAAGCCGATTAACCCGGGGTCAACCTCGGTTTCCTCAACCTCCCTTCTTATCTCCGTCAGGTCTCCCGGCTCCATGACGCGCGGCATGGATTTTATCAAATCATACCCGTAATCATTATTCAACTCTTGAAGAGCAAATTTTTGACTTACCGTGAGTGAATTCAGGTAGAGAGCTATGTCGAACCGGTCGTAGAAGGGCGGGGGCTGTATGAAAGTCGTCACGTCACCCGGGTTCTCGTTAGCTATGAGAGTATAGTCCTCAACAGTATACTTCTGCCCATAAGCCCATACTTCTCCGAACTGCATCAAGTGGTGGATGTTTGCAGTGGTGTAGGGATTAAGCCTGTTCACCTCATCTATCCCCTTTCCTTGGGCACGTACGAACTTAGCCCACAGGACCTTTTCCCTACCCTTTTTCTCGAGCGAAGGAATATGGAGTCTTCCAACAACCTCTCCCCTCTTCACCTCTGAGGCTCCTGAAATGACGACAAACTCGTCTCCGAAGAGACCTTTCAAGACAAGCAGCATTAGTGTGGACTTACCTGTCCCCCTTGGTGCTCTTATCAGCGTCGTGGATTTCCGGTGAAGCAGGTTCAGCATAAGTATTGAGATTACCTCCTCATTGCCGATGAACCTTTTAGACAACTCTTCTCTAAGCCTTTCCACAAGAGGCCTCTTGCTGCTCATGCTAACCATCCCCATGCAGCCGCTATAAGAGAAACCATGAGGAGCAAAAACAGTATTCTAATCCTCATGCTGAGGCTTTTGATCTTCCTATCCATCCAGTTTATCCTGTCGAGGATGTCGAAAGCAGTACTCCTATCAAGATATATATAGTCTCCAGATGTCTTGTTCGAATAGGCGAATTCTAAGAACCCTGTGAAAGAATACTTATCTCTCTTAACCTCTTCATCCCATGAAATCCTCTGGCCCTGTCTCTCAACCTTAATTTTGGCGGACTTTTCTTCTAAAAACTTTTTGAAACTCTTGCTTTCCAAGCTGCATAAACATCATACTTTAGTCTTTTAAGCGTTTATTCTGTTTTTTTAAGACGTAAGTCGAAGCACCACTTACGTTTGAAAAATGTTTTTAACGTTGCCCAAGGACTGAAAACGATGATGAGAACATCCAGAATACCGGGTTTCTACAATTTAAGCGTGGCGGAAAGACTGAGCAGGATAGTTGAGTACGCCGGGCTGACGGAGGAGGAGGCTAGGCTTCTCTCGAAGGAGGGTAATCTAAGCCTAGACATCGCTGATAAAATGGTTGAAAACGTGATTGGGACAATGGCCTACCCTTTCTCGGTTGCGCTCAACTTCCTAATAGACGGGAAAGAGTATATTGTCCCCATGGTTATAGAGGAAACCTCAGTTGTCGCGGCGGCCAGCAATGCTGCTAAAATGACTAGGGCTAAAGGCGGAATATTCACAGACGCCACAGACCCTATCATGATAGGACAGGTGCAACTGACTGAAGTAACAAGTCCTTTCACGGCTAGAATGAAGATCCTCGAACACAGGGATGAGATATTGAAGCTGGCGAACGAGCAGGATCCTGTTCTTGTAAAGTTTGGGGGAGGCGCCAGGGATGTCGAGGTTAAAGTAGTGGATAGCCCTGCTGGCCCAATGGTTATAACTCATCTCCTCGTGGATGTGAGGGATGCAATGGGGGCTAATGCCGTCAACACGATGTGCGAGGCTGTAGCACCCCTGATCGAGAGGCTTACTGGGGGAAAAGTATGCTTGAGGATAGTCTCAAACCTTGCTGATAAAAGGCTCGTGAGAGCTAGGGCAACGGTGGCTAAGGAGGAGGTCGGCGGGGAGGAGGGTGTCGACGCAATAGTGAAAGCATGGGCCTTTGCAGCAAGCGATCCTTACAGGGCTGCAACCCATAATAAGGGGATATTGAACGGTTGCATCGCGGTTGCTCTAGCCACTGGGCAAGACCACAGGGCTATAGAAGCGGGTGCACACGCTTACGCGGCGAGAACCGGCAGATATATGCCTTTAAGCGTCTGGGAGAAAGATGAGAACGGTGACCTAGCTGGGACTCTGGAAATGCCCATGGCGGTAGGCTTAGTAGGCGGGGCGACTAAGACCCATCCTGTGGCCAAGGTTGCTGTTAAAATTTTAGGTGTTAAGACCGCCACGGAGCTGGCTAGGGTGATGGGTGCTGTTGGGCTTGCTCAGAACCTTGCGGCTCTAAGAGCCTTAGCGCTCGAGGGAATTCAGGCAGGCCATATGCGGCTTCACGCGCGAAACATCGCTATTCAAGCTGGGGCAACAGGGGATCTGATAGACAGGGTCGCGGAGCAAATGGTTAGAGAAAGAAAGATACGGTTCGACAGGGCTCAAGAACTCGTCAAAGAGTTTACTGAAAAAGTAGCCTAAGCAATTAACTATCAGTTCTCCTTTTCTCGTAATACTCGTAGACGAGTGATCGCTGTACGTCGACTTCAAGGGCAAGGGGAATCTTACTCTTCACTTTCCTTACTGCTTGCTCAAAAGTACTGCCATTTCTGATAAGATAAGCGGCTATCAACATCCCAGTCCTACCTATGCCTGCGTGACAGTGTACAAGAACCGGCTTGCCAGCCCTAACCTTTGTCTCCATCCATTCGACTGACTCTTCAAGCTGGCTTAGCGTTGGAGCATGGAAATCCTTTATTGGACTATGTAGGAATTCGAAACCCTTATCCTTCAGAAAACCGAAATAATTCTCAGGATTACTCCAGTACCTGGCTATCTCATGAGACTCGGCTAGTATTACAATCGCTCTCACACCTGATTCCAGCCAATACTCAATGTCTTCCAGACTTGTCGCGATGGGTGAGGCTGCAACCGTCTTATCCAATATCCACGTTAGTGACATCTTGAAACAGCGTCTTTTAGTTTCAGAGATCTAGGAATTGTTTTTCATATTCCCTCAAATACTCGACGGATTTCTTCACGTCGACAAACAGTTTCTCCACGTAGCTTACATGATCCTTTTCTATTCTGCTGGCTTTTTTCTCTTTAGCCAGTTCGAATGCGGGGGCCATTAGCTGCACTGCATACCTTAAGCTTGTTTTAAGCCCTATCTCCGTCAGATATTCGATCGCCTCATTGCTTATCGGGATTTTCTCCGCCTCAGATCTTATCTCAAGTATCTTTCTTATCTCGTCTCTGCTATATGGTTTCGTGTTAATTATTAGAAGCCTGTCGAGAAGATCAAGCGGCATTCCATGAGGGGACCTCATATCCGTACCTCTTACCATTGCGAATCCTCTATTTGTTGCGAATATTATTATGGGGGCTAGGTCCTGCTCCAGCGCCCTGTTTAGAAACGCAAAGGTCTCTATGTCGAGCATGCTACACTCATCTATGAAGACAACCCCAGGTAATAATTCGCATCTGCCCTCTTGAACAAGAGTCTTTATGTATTCATCAACCTCCCTACGCGTTTCAGGTTCTATCTCCTTGGATTCCCTGCCTCCAAAGAATATGCTGAAAATGTCTCCACCCCGCCGCGTCGCAGCTATGTCGAGAGCATGTAGCGTAACGGGGTAGACGAACTCCTTCTCCTTAAGCACATTTCCGTTAGGAACATCTATGACTTGAACGGTAGAAAGATCAACCTTCTTCTCCTCTACGCTCCTCCTACTCCTGCCGAGCTTAACTATTCTACCGCCTTCAGGATCTATTTGGACGATGTCTCCTGTCTCAATACCCTGCTGGATCAGCTGGATTGCGAAGCTCTGGTCCATCGTAAGTCTTTTCGACTCCTCAGTAGTGGCGATTTTTATTGTGGCTCCTGCAGGCACCTGCTGATAGGGATTATACGGGTGTGGAGCTTTTTCTATCGAGATCTCCTTAACCTCCCCCTCGTAAATCTTCCTAACCTCATGTATCCTCGCGCCTATCGCCTTCCTAAGGGTCTGCATCAGAAACTCTGTCTTCTTGATATCTGTAGAGAATATTTCGCTTGCAGCAAGCGGAACGAAGGGGACGTCTCTACCGAGTTCTCTAGCTATTGCTGTTGCTATCGCTGTCTTTCCTGTTCCAGGTGGACCCGCAAGCAGTACTGCTCTGCCTGCAAACTTGCCGCTTTTTATCAGTCTTACTACGAGGCCTGCCGCCTCTCTTGCTTCGATCTGGCCAACCATGCCGCCTCCGACAGGCTTAGCCTTCAAGCCTTCTAAGCCTAATCCAGTTATGTGCGAATGTGCTGCAATCCTTTCCCATTCGCGTAGAGATTCGGAAACCTCTCTAACTCCAGCCAAGCCGGCTCCCCGTTAAAACGACTTAAAACGCCTTTTAAAATTTTTTTTAATCTAAACAGAGTTGCTTTAACCGCCCTTTTCCTCTATGTACTGAAGCCTGTAGAAAGAGCTGTACAAACCGCCTTTTCGCATAAGCTCCTCATGTGTACCTTTTTCAACAATAACGCCATTATTAATCACTATTATTTCATCGCAGAGCCGTATTGTTGAAAGCCTGTGTGCTATTATGATTGCCATTCTCCCCTTTAGAAGTTTACTCAGAGCCCTCTGTATGATAAGCTCAGTGTAAGGGTCTACGGAGGATGTGGCTTCATCTAATACTAGCAGTTCAGGGTTCGCCAGTAGGGTTCTAGCAAAGCTTATCATCTGTCTTTGGCCAATAGATATGTTTGAAGATCCCTCCTGAATCATGTAGTCGTATCCATCAGGAAGTTTAACTATGAACTCATGTGCACCAATGGCTTTTGCTGCGGCTATAACCTCCTCGTCTGAAGCATCCGGTTTCCCGAACCTTATGTTCTCCTTCACACTCATAGGGAAAAGGAATGAGTCTTGAAGAACTATGCTCAGTCTAGCTCTCCAAGACGAGAGGGATATTCTTCGTAAATCATGGCCGTTCACAAGGATTCTTCCTTCGTTGGGATCGTAAAACCGGGCAAGCAGGTTTATTATTGTAGACTTCCCAGCTCCAGTGGGACCAACTATTGCCAGTTTCTTTCCCTTTGTAAGTGTGAAGCTGATGTTTCTCACAACCGGTAGGCTCGGATCATAGCCGAACGTCACGTTTTCAAAACTTACTTCCTCTATCATTTCAGTTCAACAGCTATTTCAGGAGGGGGCTCAGTAACTTCAATCTTAGCGTCAATAAGATCGAAAAGCCTTTCGACAGCAGCCATTGCAGAGTTATACTGGTCTGCAACATTTATCAAGTCCACGAGCGGCATGAAATAAGAAAACTGGTATTCTATGAAGGCAACAAGGGTACCTATGGTTAGTGCCCCGCTTTCAATGAAAAGGGTTCCGAACCACAGAATAGCCAGCGTTCCGATTATTCTTAGCATTATGACGACGGGCTGGTAGGCTGAGGAGATTTTCAAAGCGTTCTTTGTAGCCTTAACATTCTCCGCCTGCGTCTCCTCAAACCTTCTGAAAGCCTTTTCCTCCTGTACGAAGGCCTGGATCACTTTTATTCCGGAGAGGTCCTCCTGCATCCTCCCCGTTAATCCTGCTAGTGTTGAAAGAGTTTTCCTATAAACTCTTCTGGAATATCTTCCAAGCCACCAAATAATGATTATGGCTATAGGGATGAAGGAGAGGGCTATGAGGGTCAATTCGAAATCCAGCATGAACATGATTATGAATGTGCCCAGTATTGATGAGGTGTCGAGAAGTATGCTGGTGAAACCCATTCGAAGGAATATCCTAAGGTTGTTAGCATCGTTTATGGGTCGAGAGATTATCCTGCCTATCTCGCCCTCTGAAAAATATCTTAGAGATATGATTTGAAGTTTCTCCATAATCTCGTCCCTTATTAATGAAACAACGTTTTCACCGATTATTCTCATTTGAAATATCTGTACGTATTGGAAGAAGAAGTTGCATAGGACAACTAGGACGAATAGCGGTATCCACCAGAGGAAGTTTGTAAGATCCCCAGTTTGTATTATCTGATCTATTGCAACCTTATGCATGTACGGTGCAGCCAACCCGGTTATCGAGGTTAAAACTATCGCTAGGATCGCGATGGCAAGGTTCTTTCTAAACGGCCTAATATACTGATAAAGCCTTTTAATCAGTATCGTATCCGGAACAGTTCTCTTCCTCTCCTCCTCCTGGGTGGAGGAGAATGTGCGCCAAGGTCCCGACATTACTCTTCACTCGCCTCCGCGGAAACGATTTCTAAACTCTTGCCTAGGAACTGTGTTTCGTAAATCCTTCTATAGGCACTACTCCTAGCCATAAGCTCTTCATGTGTTCCGAACTCGACGATTTCTCCATCATCTAGAATTAGTATTCTGTCAGCATTCCTTATTGTTGAAAGTCTCTGCGCGATTATAAAGGTTGTCCTACCTTTCATCACTTCGTTGATTGCAGACTGTATTTCCTGCTCGGTCTTAGAATCCACGAATGAGAGCGAATCATCCATTATAAGGATCCTAGGGTCTGTGAGAATCGCTCTTGCGATAGTTATCCTCTGCCTTTGGCCTCCTGAGAGCGTAACTCCCCTCTCGCCGACGAAAGTATCATAACCATTAGGAAGCGACTCTATGAAGTCGCGTATCTTAGCAAGCTCCGCAGCCCTTGCAATCTCCTCTATGGAGGCGTCGGGCTTTCCGAAAGCGATATTTTCCCTGATGGTTCCGGAGAATAGGAAAACATCTTGTGGAACAATGCCTACCTGCCTTCTTAAAGAAGACAGTTTAAACCTTTTAATGTCCACACCGTCTATAAATATGCTTCCTGAAGTAGGATCGTAAAACCTCGGTATAAGGTAGATAAGAGTAGACTTACCCGAGCCCGTGGCTCCTAGGATTGCTATTTTCTCGCCTTTGTTTACTTTAAAACTTATGTTCTTTAAAACAGGCTTACCATTAGCATACTGGAAAGTAACGTTTTGGAATTCAACTATCCCCTCCTTTATGATTATTTCTTCAGCATCAGGTTGATCCTCAACACCTTTCGGAGCATCCATAACTTCAAAGACCCTCTCAAGTCCAGCTGATGCGTTAATCCAGGTTCCGAGCAGCATGCTGAGTTCCCTCAAAGGAAAGCTTAGACGCATCATGTATCTCGCGAAAAGAATTATGCTCCCAACCGTCAGCGGTGCCCCGGTGTTGAAAATCAAATAAGTAGCATAGACATAAACCATCGCTATTGAAAGGGTTAGGATCGCGGTTGGGAGAGGCATATAGATTGACTGGATTCTTCCAGCATTTATGGCTGTTTTAACGAATGCTTGCTCCGCCTTCTTGAAACCTTCGACAACATCTTTCTCTCTGCGAAATATCCTCACGGTCTTCATCCCAATAATGTTCTGCTGAATGTAGGCGCTTAGTCTCCCGAGTATAAGTTGCATCACCCGGAAAAGCGGCATCGTCTCCACCCAGAGGCGAGTTGTAAAGTAGAATATTAGAGGTATGGGTATTAAGGAGATAAGGGTCATGGAGGGACTTATAGAGTACATTACTGAGAAGAACACTATTATGGAGAAAACCGCGTTGAACACAGTGCTAACCCATGTTCTTAAGAAAGCTTCAACAGGCTGAAGATCCATCGTTGCTCTTGAAACAAGGTCGCCTACTGCGACAGAATCGTAGAAGCTGAAGGATTTAGCCTGAAGAGAAGCATAATACTCGGATCTTATATCCCGTACGATGTAAAGTGCTGTCAAGCCATTCAAATAGCTTATGAAAAAGTTGGCGACGGCGAAACCTATTCCGACGAGCAGAATCATCGTAATATAGCTAACGAGCAACTCGTGTTTCCCACTTATAACGACATCATCTATTATAAGAGACGTGTAGAGTGGTTCAAGAGTGAACAGGTAGGTTCGTATGAAGGATAGTGCTACAACTAAGGTTACGAGTAAAAGGTATTTCTTATGATATTTAATCAGTCTTTTGAAGACTGTGACCGACTCTATAAAGCTCTTCCTCGGCTTGAGCGAATTAACATAGTCCAGCAGCGGTTTCTCGACACTCATGTCTTAATAGTTGAAACCCTGCGGATGAAAAGGATTTATATAAGGGTTTTCTGAAGCCTTCTGCCTGATACTTTAACACGCATCACATGTTTTTAACAATTCAGTAGGATGACTCTGCCAACTCCTTTGCCCTCTTGACAGCTGCTTCCACAGCGTCCATTATCGCCGCCCTAACCCCTCCTTTTTCAAGCTCGTAAATACCCATTATGGTTGTGCCCCCGGGGGTGGCAACCATGTCTCTAAGCTCCATCGGTTTACCCTTTCCCTCCAGCACTATTTTAGCGGAGCCGAGCATCATTCTCGCAGCCATCCTGAGCGCGAGCTCCTTAGGCAGGCCGATTTTCACGCCAGCGTCGGCAAAAGCATCCATAATGGTGAAAACATAAGCCGGCCCGCTTCCTGAAAACCCTGTTACCGCGTCCATCAGGCTCTCCTCAACCCTAGCCGCCTCACCCATCCTGCTGAAGACTCTTAAAGCCAGTTCAACATCCTCCTCCGTTGCCTTGGAGCCTGGGCATATTGCGATGAACGCCTCGCCAACCTCAATAAGGATGTTCGGCATTACTCTGATGAACCTAGCGTCTGGAACAATCTTCTCCATACGCTGTAAAGATACTGCTGCAGCAATCGATATTACGAGTTTTCCACCAACCAGGTCTTTAACATCGTTTAACACAGCCTGTACTTCCATAGGCTTAACCGCCAGAATGATCATGTCGGAATTCTTCGCAGCCTCTCTGTTGTTTTCAAAAACCTCGGCCCCATATGACTTGACGAGTAACCGCTTCTCAGGGTCAACATCTGTTGCAACAACTCTATATTCTCCTGTCTTAACGATATGCCTAACTATTAGGCTGCCCATTTTCCCTGCTCCGATTACGCATATTGTCTTCAACACACAGGTAAGAATACCCTACAAGTATTTAACAATTATTTTTGTTTAAAGCCTTTGAGAGCAGAGGGGTCTCAACGCTTTCACGTCCCAGCTTTACAGAAAATCTAAATACTCTTCCATCCTCGTAACTCCGTTAGGCTCGCGAACTTGTGCCTAATTAACCTACGCTAGGAGTTTGAGAACAAGAAGCTTTAATGCGTACTTCTCGTCAACAACCAAGATTATATGACGACGGGTATTCTTGTCCCGCATTTCGGGCACTTATCTCCCATGAGCCTGCTGCGACTCATCATCAACCCGAATCTTTCAATCAAAAGCTCCCTACAGTTGGGGCAGTAAGTATTCTCGCCCTGGCCCGGCACGTTTCCCAAGTAAACGAACTTCATTCCCTCTTCCCTAGCTATACCATATGCTTTCCTAAGGCTTTCCAAAGGCGTATCTGGAATATCTGAAAACCTGTATGTTGGGAAGAACCTAAGTATGTGAAGAGGAGTCTCGTCGCCCAGATTATCCCTAATCCATTCGACAAGGCTTCTGAAACTATTCATACCATCGTCGAAACCCGGGATCACCAAGTTCGTTATCTCGATGAATATCTTCTGCTTCCTCATCTCGATAAGGCAGTCATATATAGGCTTAACATCAGAAACGCCTATTATCTTCCTGTAGCAATCAGGGTCACCTGAGCACTTGAAGTCTACAGTTGCAGCATCGAGGTACGGTGCGATCATCTTGACCGCCTCAGGCGTCATGTAACCGTTTGTAACGAAAGTGTTCTTAACACCCTTTTCATGAGCTAGCTTTGCAGTATCGTAGGCGAACTCGAAGAATATTGTGGGCTCAGTATACGTATAGCTTATTATTCTGCAGCCTTCAGACAAAGCTTGGCTGACAACATCTTCAGGAGAATACTCGTCGCCGACAACATGCTCCAGCCTCCTATCACGGTAAACCTGGCTTATATCATAATTGCAACAAAACCTGCATGAAAAATTGCATCCTGCGCTCGCTATTGAAAACGTGAAATTCCCTGGTAGGAAATGGAAAAGAGGTTTCTTCTCAATGGGATCTACATGTAGAGCAATGAGTTTACCATAGTTTAGACTGTAGAGTTTTCCATCAGTAACTTTCCTTACGAGACATGCTCCCAAGCCTTTATCGAATATTAAACAGCGTCTCCCGCAAAGGTCGCATCTAATTTTATCACCCTCTTTATGCCAGAGAACAGCCTCCTTCACGTTAAAGAATTGGGGATGTTTAAGCTTAAACTTTTCTCTCAGTCTTCAAGGTTTAAACAGTCCGCAATGTTTTTCGTAACCTTTTTTTAAAAAATAAGGGCTTTTAAAAGCCTTATCTTTACAGTGTACTCTAATCAATCATATTAATAAGGACAACTATTTATACCGGTGTTTAACTTCCTCAACGCATTTTATCGCGTCAAGCGCTGCTTGACACCCTTCGCCTGCTGCAGTAATAGCCTGCCGGTAACGGTAATCCTTAGCCTCACCGGCGACGAAAACACCATCAACACTAGTCTTCGT
>JAOAJQ010000023.1 GCA_026414125.1 Thermoproteota archaeon | reverse complement strand
TCAGGTTTTAGAGAAACAGGTTTCTGCAGACGCATTTTTAGAATCCGCTAAGACAGTTTTGACGGATGATCTGGGCTTCAAAATAAAAGATTTCAAGCTGGGGCTTGGGGAAAAAAGGCTTTTCTGGAAAAATAGAGAGAGGCTTAAGAACAACCGTATTTCTGAGGCTGTTCAACTGAAGTATTCTGCATTGCTTAGGGAGGAGGGTGTCCTTCTTCTTTCCAAAAGATTGATGAACGGCCTCCTTCGGATACGGCTTAAAATTAAGGATAGGACCCTAGAGAAGATCAGCATCTCCGGTAGCTTTATGTTCGAGCCTTCTGAGCGACTTAGAGATTTTGAGAAAATGCTGGAAGGTAAAGAGCTTGACGAAACCGTTTTAACCGAGAAGGTTACGGAATTCTTTATTAACGAGAAGGTTAAGGCTTCCTTCGCAGCGTTCGAAATAGTTGAACTGCTTTGTGGAGCAACCGGTGGCCCTAATGAGCATGGAGACAAGTAAAGAACCCAAGTTTCCAATCGTGGCTGAGAAAAGCCGCGACGAGGTGCATGTTACCTACAGAGATTCTGTGGAGTGGCTTGATTCTAAAGGCTACGGCTTCAGGTTTAGAGAAGACTTTTTAGTGCTCCGCCCCTTTGAAGCCCTCTACCTTATGAGTCAGAATAAGCTCGTGTTATACCATGGGTCTAAGCAAGTGATGTTCAACCAGTACCTTAGAATTCTTGAAAAAACCGATAGTAAAATATGGTTGAGATATTTAATATATAAGGATCTGAGGGACAAAGGATATGTTGTTAAAGACGGCTATGGCTTTGACATAGATTTCAAGGTTTATGAGGCGGGTGACTACGGTTTGAAACCTGCGAAATACCTTGTATATGGAATTGCTGAAGGAACACCTCTTCCTGTCACGAAGCTTTACAATATTCTAAGACACTCCTACTCTCTTAGGAAGACGCTAATAATCGCTACAGTCGACAGGAGGAGTGAAATAGTTTATTACATGCTTTCCTCCCTCCTTCTTGGGAAAGAGACTAGAGGAGAACAATGAGGGAAGAAAATCTTACTCTAAGAGGGATGCGGAACCTGCTGCCGGATGAAAAGGCTAAGCTGAACAGGATTGAGGGCGAGATAAGACGGCTTTTCAAAATATACGGGTTCCAAGAGGTTGAAACACCTACAATAGAGCCCTTGGAGCTCTTCGAGTTGAAATCCGGAGAGGAGATTAGACACAGAATGTACAGATTCACGGATCTCGGCGGCAGGGAAGTTGTGTTAAGGCCAGAGGCAACAGCCTCAATAGTTAAGCTTGTTGTGCAAGAGATGCGTAGCGTTCCGCTTCCGATAAAAATAGGCTATGTGTTGAATGCATTCAGGTATGATGAGCCGCAGTACGGGAGATATAGGGAGTTTAAACAGGGTGGCTTCGAAATATTTGGGGCTAAGAGCCCTCTGGCGGATGCTGAGATCCTTGAAATCTCTTCAAGGCTAATGGAAGGTCTCGGGATTAAGGATTACTACATAAAGATAGGACATGAAGGCGTTTTAAGAGCAGCGTTAAACCATTTCAGCATCGAAGAGAGTGTTCAGGACAGGGTTTTGGGCTTGATAGATAAGGAAAGGCTTACCGAGGCATTTGAAATACTTGGCTCTCTCCGAAAAGGTGGGGAGGCCATCAACATTATTAGAAGTCTCTGGGAGATTAAAAGCAGAGATCCGGATGAAGCTTTTAGAAGAACAGGCGAGGTTTTAAAAGAAATTCCTGAAGCGGTTAACCAGTTGGAGAATTTGAGGGAGATAATAGAACTTGCTAAAGCCAGCAAAGTGGGCGAGTTTCTTATCGACATGGGTTTCGCAAGAGGCCTCGACTATTACACCGGAATGATCTTTGAGGTTTACGTGAAAAACCTTAAGATCGCTGTCAACGGGGGTGGGAGATACGATAAACTAGCAGGTCTCTTAGGGTGGGATGTTCCAGCTGTTGGCTGCGCACCTGGAATAGATCGATTAAGCCTTGCAATGGACGAGAAGACTGTTCCCCGAGACGACTTGGTGTGCATGATTATAAGCATGGTTAAGGAGGGCGATATTATCGCAGCAAAGCTTGCAGGCATGCTCAGGCTGACGGGGGTTCCCACACTGGTTGACTACACTAGAAGGGATGTTAGCAAGGCTCTCTCCTATGCTTCTAAGAGAAACGTAAAGTATGTTGCGTTAATCGGCGGCAGGGAAGTTGAAGCTAATACTGTTGTTTTGAAGAACATGGGAACGGGGAGCCAGGAGGAGCTTGAAATCGAGCAAGTTGTTGAAAAACTATCGTCTTACAGTCTTCAGAAGGCTTGATCATCACTCCCCAGATAGAAGGTGGATGTTTCCTATTCTAACTTTCTCCAAATGTTTTCTAGCTGCCTCATAACATTCGTGGGCCTGCTTCCAACTTGTCGTCGGCAAATCATCCATAACATATTGAGGGTAGAAAGCCAAGAGCGTGTAAGGTATTCCGGGGTTAACCTCTGCTATGAATTTAGCAATATTTTCAACCTCAGCAGCGTCGACATATCCCGGGATAAGGAGTGTGCTGGCGGTTAAAACAGGCACTTCAGGCCGCTTCTCGAAAAACCTCTCACCTATTTCCCTGAAATTATTCAATGAAGCTCTGTTCGAAACCCCGCACAATACTCTGCTAAGGTTTTCATTCCACACTTTAAGATCGAACTAAACAATGCCGCCACTCTTGAGAGAAAGCTCAGCCGCCTTCAAGGCAAGGCTCTTAGACATGTTTCCATTAGTCTCCCAACATATTCTCAGTATGCGGCCCTCTGCCTCTGCTTTTTGAAGAGCAATTCGGCTGGTTTCAAGAGCATGCATCATCTGTGTGGAAGGATCTCCCCCGAAAAAACAGATACATGAAACACTCCGGCCAGCCTTGGAAGCGAGCTCCTCAGAGCTTACGAGGGGTCTCAGGCTTTGAGACATCTGTCTGAAATGCCAGTTCTGGCAGAAAAGACAGTCAAAACTACAGCTCCCATAGAACACGGCGAGATTCTCATACCCTTCCTCAACACCTAGCTTATGGGCATACTTAGGGTAGCCTGTACCAGTGCAGCCTGGGCAGAACCACCATGCAACACAGTTAGTTGGAAGAGGATCGTAATACCATTCTAACAGCCCTCTCTCCTGCGTCCCACCAAGTCTAGTTAAACTGCCGTTTGAATTCAAAACTAGTCCGCAGAACCCTTTCTCCCCCGGTTTTATTCTGCAATCGTTAGCGCAGACGCCGCAGGGTAAACCATCCGGATCCTTAGGAGGAGCCGGCGGAAGCCCAAAAACTCTTCTCGTAGCATTGTGAACACGCTTAGCTATTTCACCAGCTTCCTCCGGTTTTCTCCTTATGCATTTTAAACAAACATTGAGCTGGCCAGCTATTAGAGGAGACTCATCTCCGCAAATCAAACATCTTCCCAACAGCTTTCTTCTAAACATTCTCTGAAGGAGTATTTATTTTAAACTGAGACCCCAAACTGCTGACTCATCCTTCGCAGCTTCAGCCATCCTAGTTATTACTGCAAAGCCCTTAATCCCTTGAAAACTGGTTCCCAAGACAATACTTGCGGGAACCGATCCCATGTTTGGAATTATGGCTGAAACCTCCTCGCCTCTCTCTTTTACTTCCTCTAGAAATTTGCCAAAAATAGGCAAGTCGTCTTCAAATGATGCTATGGGATAGTAGTAGATTCTCCAATGTTTTCCAGAGTGTTTAACGGAAATATTACCCGTTTTCAGTCTCCTTCTTAATTTTAGCCCTTTCTGCTACTACGTACAGAACCGCGTCCTCCCAAGACACGCTCACACCCAAACCTCGAGCATGCTTTTCAAGATATTTGCGAGCATTCTCAACCTCTTTTTCAGCCTCTTCATCTCCCAGTTCATGTCTTAATTGCTCGTAAGCAGCTTCTACCCCATGCGTGGAAAAGCATGGGGTAGAGCACTGCGGTGACTGTGAGGTGATTTCTTTGCAACGAATTCTAAACCGGTATGACACGGCTAGGGGTATACTCATATCCCTAAGGAGAGCGGGGCTTTAAGGAAAAGAATAGGAGACGAAGCATGGGGTTCAATAGGTTAAGGATAAGAAGATAGAGTTTGGGGGATCTCGAAATAATGTTTCTCGAAGTTAACTATCCTTCCATTCTTAACCTTAACCCCTTCTCTAGCCAGCATCCTGGCTTTCTTCCCTAGTCCTTTAATGCCTCCGTAGCCGCCGAGTCTTCCATCACTGTATACGACCCTGTGACATGGTACAGTCGGCGCATAGGGGTTGCTTCTCATTAAAGCTCCAATAGCCCTTGCGGAATCAGGGTGCCCAACAGCCCTAGCCAACGCCCCGTATGTGGTAACCCTCCCCTTTGGAACCTTCTTAAGCAGCTCGTAAACAAGTCCTCGGTCAATAACCTTCTTTTTCACAGACATGTTGAGGCATGCGGGAATTTAAACCCTTTAGCACGCTATGCTGGAAAAACTTATTCTTATAAACCTGTTATGCTTATAGAGAGCTTATGAAAAGGCTTGAGGAGGCAGTTTTAAAAGCCGTAGATGAGTATAACAAGTATCGAAGTCCAGAGGCTAGGGCTAGGCTCATCGAGATTCGGGAGGACGGACTTACTATTGATTTCGAAGGAATTTTCTGCCAGACCTGTGGAGTCTACGATTACCTTGAAGATTTCATATATGAGCTTCAGAGGCTTGTCGACGTGGGCATTGAGATTTTAAACTTTAAGGAGTATGAGCCAGGGAAGATCAGGGTTGTGTACTGCTTGAAAAAAGATTAGCTAAACCAACAATGCTTGTCAATGTACGTTTTTCGAACTATGCTTTGGATCGAGAACCAGGTTTAGAGGGAAATTGATATTAAAAGCCAGATGTTCAGATATATGCTTGCGCCCAGAGATGATAGTAAAACTATCGTGGAGACAATCTCCCTGTGGAAATCATAGCGATCGCTGAGGATCACCGTTGAAACTGCTAATGGAACCGAATGCATTATGATCAAAACAGTTCTCTCTAGCGGCTGGAGACCAATTAGCAAGGATGTGAAGAGGCTGATCGTCGGTAACACTAGTATTCTGAGAAGACTTAAACCAAAGGCTTCTTTTAACTGAATATATCTTCTCCCGTATAAAATAACGCCTAATAGGAAAATCGCTATTGTTGCAGTCGTGTTTCCAAGCATGTGCAGTACGGTTGATAATGGTTGTGGAATATCGATATTAATAAGAGATGTTAACAGTCCAACGAGTATAGAGATAACTAGAGGGTTTCTAGAAAGTCTTTTAGCAACTAATACCGTATTCCTTCTTAAACCAGAGTCCTTAAGGCGGTAGGTTTCCAGAAAGACTAATGAGATTGAAACGCTTACTATGGATATTGACGCTGCGGCAAGTGCAGCTGGTTTTTCTGCAACAAGTGGTAAAGCAAACATAAGGAAAGGAATGCCGAAGAATGCTGTGCTGCCGAAAATCGTCGTCACCACCAGCAGGTAGAATGTTTTTCTGGAAAATTTTAGCGTCAAGTAAAGCATTATATATACTCCTAAAATTACGATTATCGGTGCTACTCCAGCGAACATAAACGCAACATGGTTCCAAGTAAACCGGGTTTCAGCTAAATCTGCTATGAATAGTGCTGGCAGCGCAAAATAGTATACGTATGTGTTCAGAACTCGTTCATCCCCCTCCTTTAAAAGACTGGTTTTCCGGGACAGATAGCCGAGGCCAATAAGAAAAAGTATTGGAACACTTGTTCTCAAAGCGACTTTGAAACTCATTTCCTCAGGCTTCTTCAACCTTATGAAAGATTTATGCCTTATGCGAAGAATGGCTTGGCATTCAATTCACGGGAGGTTCATCGCGGCTGAGAATCCGTCATCCCACGCATTTCTTATGATAAGTTGCTGAGCTGGAAGATGCTATCTGCTAAAACTTTAATTGCTTAATTCCAATTAATTACTTATGCTAACTGTCGAAAGGAAGACTTGGCTTTTAGGATTCGAGCTTGTTCAAGCTGCTGAAGAAGGGAGGAATGTAGAAGAGCTCAAGGAGAGACTCGGTTCTTTAAGCAAGCTTAGAATAGGGCATAGTGAACTGGACAAACTCTATGGGGAAATATTGTCCTCGCCTACTGTGCCTGGGTGGTCATATGTCGAACCTGATAGTCTGGAGGAGATTAAGAGAGACGCTGATCTGCCGAAAGATGAAGAAACATGGATAAGCAGACATGAATTGCTGGACAGAATGCTGGGTGCTTGGTTTGGCAGAGTCATAGGGAATATGCTTGGGAAGCCTGTGGAAGGCTGGTCTAGGGACTCGATAGAAGAATACCTTAAGAAAGCTGGCTGTTATCCGCTTGAATACTATATTCCTGAGCTAATACCTCGTGTGGAGAAAAGCCTCCAAACATACTATGTAACAGGCGGGCTTCGCGGGAACTTGAGTAGGGCTCTAAGGGATGATGACTTAGATTATACTATACTTGGCCTCCTTCTGCTGGAAAGGAAAGGCTTTAACTTCACAACTGACGATGTTGCTGAAGAATGGTTGAACAGACTGCCTTTTAATCTTACTTACACTGCTGAGAGGGAGGCTTACAGGAACCTTACTCTCGGCCTTAAGCCTCCTGAGACAGCAATCTTCTGGAATCCTTTCAGAGAGTGGATAGGGGCTCAAATAAGAGCTGACCCATGGGGCTATGCAAACCCGAAAAGACCATGGTCTGCAGCGGAGATGGCTTACAGGGATGCTAGGCTTTCTCATGTTAAAAACGGGATTTACGGGGAGATGCTAATTGCAGCTATGGTTGCATCAGCCTTCGCTGAATCAGACCCGCTGGAAGCCATTAAGAAGGGTCTCTCATGCATACCTCGGGAAAGCAGGCTGGCTGAGGCAGTCAGGCACTGCATCGACCTTTGGAGGAAGCATGGAGACTTTGACACAGCCTACGAGGAGGCAATGTTGAAATATGGACGTTACCACCCGGTTCACACGATAAACAATGCAGTTATAGTTGTCTTATCTCTTCTCTATGGTGAGAGAGACTTCGGGAAATCTGTCTGTTTAAGCGTGTCTGGCGGTCTCGACACGGACTGCAATGGTGCGACAGTAGGATCCATAGTTGGAGCCATGGTTGGCTTTAAAGGAATACCTGAGAAATGGTACTCTCCATTGAACAATACTTTGGAAACAGCATTATCAGGTCTAAAAGAGCTTAAAATATCTGAATTGGCTGATAGGATGGTGGAAGCTGTAGCCAAGAACTTAACTGGCCACCTTAGGTAAAAGGTTTAAATGACCGCCTTATCCTTTTCTTTTTCAACCTGCTTCCTCCAGTCTACGTATTGCAACAGGTCTTCTCTAAGCGTCGTCAGCATTTCTCTGGCGCAGAACTTGTGATCGATTCCCCACTGGCCTGTGGCAGAATAAGCCAAAGCTCTTACCGTTTTCCCAGGGTTCTCAGGTATGACTAGACGGACCCTATAAGCTGCCACCCTCTGCCCCCTATAGTTTAAAAGAATTTCAACAGCATTAATTCCGCCCTGCTCCTTTACCGGTGTTACCTCTATATATATTGGTCCCAAAAGCATTGGCGGCGGCCTCTTAGTTAATGAGGAAACATAATCGACGAAATAGTTCGCATCATCAACTATTCTCAAAGGTATTACTGATTCAGCATGATCCTTGAACAGCTTAGCCTCCTCAATCTTCCTGAACATGAACCGGCTGGGCACAACTTTCAAAATAACTTTCCTAGCCGGTATAATTCCCCCCACCAAGGAGGATAATATTGCCACAAGAAAGCTGGCCAGCATTGAGCTGAACACATAGGGCTTCACAAGGGTCACGGGAGTTGAGATGTATGTTTGAAGAAACTGGCTTAAAACATATCCCAAGGCTCCTCCTAAAAGACCGTAGCTTAGGCCTTCGACGAGTAACAGGAGGGAAACGTGACCAGGGCTGGCGCCGAGTGCACTTAGGGTTGAGTATTCTCCATGGCGCTCGTAAAGCGAGCCTAGTAGCGTTGTTACGATCATTAGGGAAGCGAGCCCTATTAGAATAAGTAGCTCTGGAGCACTAGCGAACTGCTGGAGCTCGCCCACTATTAGTAGGCAAGTAGTCTCTTCGCCTGAGCCTAAACCTATTCTGAAAGACCTGAAAGTTTGCGTTGTTATCTGTGCACCCATCATTACTGTGAAATTCGAGTCTCTCTCGTAACTAGTTTCCAGAAGCCTCTTAGAAACATCGCGTGAGAAATCGCCTTCGAGCAGAAGTCTGTAGACTGTTAAAGGCTCCGTGGGAGGTGCTAGACTTGTCACTACGAGAGGTCCTTCAACCTCGTCTAGCGGAACTCCATCCTTCAGCTTTAAAGGTTCTTCCAGAACCGTGTTTACCCTGGTTTCTAAAACATTTCTTCCCATGATGATTATGGACTCGCCTTCTTCAATATTCAGCGTCTCCGCCAAATCAGCTGAAACAGCTGTCCCTTCTATTGTCGAGGCATTAGTAGCTACTAAGAAGGCTCTGGTTCTCCTCCCTTCCTTAGAAACGAGAATTTGAGAGACTGCAACAATATACTTTTTCTCAACACCTTCCATGCTGGAGAGCCATTTCACCTGCCAGTGCGGTATTGGTTGAAAAACCTCGCTGATTAAAATCTCGTTCTTCTGGTCCATCCCTCTGAAAATAGTAGTTACTGTAGTAACGTGAGCGCTGATGCTTATTCCACGGAATTCCGAAGGGTAAGCCACTTCCCTTATTGTTGTCAGTGTGCCGATTGCCAAAAGACTACCGGAGGCTGCGGAGACAACCGCTATAGTAACTATAGTTAGAATTGTCCGGAATATTCTTTTACGCATGCTTTTGACGGAATACCAGAAAAGATCACTTAGAAGCGTTCCCTTAGCTTCCAGCACCATTATGCCTAATACCAGCAGCGTTGTGATAGCTGTGAACAATGACACGATTATTGATGCTGACGACAGACGGGAAATAGCTCCAGGGTTAAGAACCGCAATCGCCATCCTAGCCTGTGGAATGAACAATATCTCAATAAAAATGAGTGCTACAAATACTCCCGTAATTACAATCCTCCTTCTTTTCTCGATCAATGCACCTGAGATCGATGAGACAAAGAAGGTAAATGCGATGAGGAAGAGGAACATTGCAATACTGTCACTCTTAGCTTGGCTTAAAGCGTCAAGCGCGTTCTCAGTCTTAACAATGCTTTTCTCGAAGAATCCTGAGCCAGTTTCCCAATCGCCTTTCGCGAAAGCGGTCTCGCTCTCCCTTAGCAGCATCATGGCGTAGTCGACTTCTTTTAAATATTTTTCGGCGTCGAAACCTACTCTAGACAGGAAGACTCTTTCCTCGGAAGCGAAGGATTCGAGAAACTCCTTTAACCGTTCAACTTCTAGAAGCGCTATGCTAATGTTGCTTGTTCTGCAGGAAATGTTCATCGGTATCCCTACTCCTCTCGATGAAGAGGACACGGTGCCATACTTGCTTAGCAGTCCAGCCAGCCTGCTTTCAGGGCTTAAGAAGGCAAAAAGCGTCACATAGCCTTCCTGAGGTACAGGTACATAGTAGTTTTCATCATCCTCCCAACCCCCCATTCCCCAAATACCCCAAAACTCGAATCCGACTGCTTCCACGTTCGGCGCTTCCTTTCTTATGACTGTTAGACAACCGTTTCGCAGGTCTTCTCTCTCTTCAGGTATAAGCGCTTCTCCCTCGGCAAATAGGGTGACACTGTCCCCGGATAATGCTAGAATACCGGTGGCGTTAATGAGGAGACTACGTCTACCATAGCCGCGTGGTATTAATATGGAGGTTGAACCAGAGTAAGCATCTCCATATCCGAAGCTCACGCTAACTGTATTAGCGTCTAAAGCAGTATAAACTGCAGCCAGCCTCATCACATAGTTTTGCCCGAGGCTTATGGATTCCGAGTAAAGCTTCCCCTGAGTCGTTATAACGTGGTTTAAAGCATCACTAGGCTCTCCTGAAGTTTTTGAAACATGGAACAATGCGTTTCCGAGGACCACGGTGCCTGAAGTTATGAGAATAGAACCATTTGCAATATCTCCGGCTTCAAACCGTCCTTCGAAACTAATCTTTACTGGGACAACTATTGAACCGGAAACAGTAATTAAACTCCTAAAGAGGGCTTCAGAGTTAAAAAGGAGAATTATTACTACTAGGCTTAACGTTATTCTGCAGGTACTTTGAAAGAGGGTCTTTTTCACTTTAACGCCTTCTTGAAGCTGAAAGATATAAACTTTCAACAAGCCTCGTAATTATAGCCCTCTACATGAAATTTTTTCCTGAATAATATCGTGGGCAGAGTGATCAAATCAACCATTTGTTACTACATTTGGTCGTAACGTCCTTTTAAACGTTATACTCCGCATCATCTCTCCGTTTAATATTTAACAATGGATTTAACATTTCCATGTTAATCTTGCGTGCTTCAAACTGCCCTTATTGTAAAAACTTAAATGCTTCCCTCCTCATCGGCTTTCGAACCAAGATGAGCCTGTCCAAGTTTGGCGGGACGACGATTCTTCTGATAGCAATCTCCCTCATAATAGGACTGGCTGCAGGATACTTCGTGGGTGGTGCAGGCAAGGTTTCTGAGTCACAATACAATCAGCTTCAAACATCATACAATCAGCTTCAAACACTTTACAATCAGCTTCAGCAAAACGTCAGCTCACTCGTTAGAAAGCTTAAAGCAGGATTCATATACGTCGGTCCTGTTGAAGACTTCGGTTGGACTGCCGCACATGATCAAGGAAGAAGGTATGTTGAAAAAATCTTCCCCTGGCTTGAAACCGTTTACGTAGAGTCTGTTCCAGAGGCCGAGGCCGCGAGGTATATTGAGAGACTTATTACTGAGGAGAATGTTGACGTTGTTTTCACAACCAGCTTCGGCTTCATGGATCCAACAATAGAGGTTGCTCGAAAATATCCTAATAAAATGTTCTTCCACTGCAGTGGTTTCAAAAGAGCTCCTAACTCCGGGACATACTTCGCGGACTTCTATCAGGTTTATTATCTGAACGGGTTGATGGCTGGTGCCTTAACCAAGAGTAACAAGGTGGGCTATGTGGCAGCATACCCGATACCAGAAGTACTTAGACATATTAATGCATTTGCACTGGGCGTTAAGGAGGCTAATCCTGAGGCGAAGGTTTACGTGAGGTGGCTTTTTGCATGGTACAATCCGACTGGTGCTAGGGAGGCTGCCCAGGCACTAGTAAGC
>JAOAJQ010000022.1 GCA_026414125.1 Thermoproteota archaeon | reverse complement strand
CATATACTGAGCCATCCTAGGATCCGGCTGGCTCTTAGAAATGTCGAAATTCTGGCACCAAGGGCAGGAAAAGTTGCAGCTCCATGTTCCAACAGTAAGTGCGTAGCTACCCGGGTGGAAATGGAAAAAGGGCTTCTTCTCAATAGGGTTTGCTGAAATGGAGGATATGTCTCCATAAACAACAGTGTACAGTTTCCCCTCAATGTTCACCCTGGTGCCGCAGAATCCTTGAGAGCCTTCTTTAATCCTGCATTGACGCTCACAGGCTAAGCATACTGTCTCGGCTATCCCCGTCTTCTCGTAGAGCCTTGCTTCCCTAACCGTTGGTAACTGTGTAAGCTCAGCCTCCTGCTTCAACAGTTTTTAAAAAGGCGTTCTAGCGTAAAAGTCTTTCCGTAGGAAATGGTTAAGGAGAACGCGGAAAATTACATCATAGGCCTTCTGAACGTTTTTAAACGATTAAGTTATACTTGACAGAAACTATGATAAGATTAGGTATTATGAAGCTTATTGTGAGAGAAAATACGGATGGAGGAGTAGGCCGTGCTGTTAGAGCCGGTTTTCCGAAGATGATGAACTACCTTAGCTTGGAGTCTACTCTTCCTGCAGCTCCCCAGAATCTTTCAATAATCCTCTCCAGGCCGTGAGGCTTCCTCTCAGAGAGCCAGAGCTTGCAATACTTGTTCGCAAGATAGATGAGGTCTGACGGTTTAACCTCGTTCTTCAGCCTTCTTAAACATACTTCTATACAGCTCCTTATGAAGCCAAGGTCCTCTGGAAGGTTAACCCAACGTTTCTCTTCCAAAAGCTTTTCCCAAGACGTTTTCAACGACTCCGCGTCTGCTTCAGACATTCTGTAGTACCAGAAGTCTGCGAACAGCACGTGTTTTAAAGTGTCTGAAACATCGGGCTGCCCAAAGGCTTTCCTAATTTCAACAATCTCCATGGGTTCTCCTGTTAAAGCGCTCCATTTCTCCTCCCATCTGCCATCTCCCTCAGCGTACTCCATGCATGCAAGGATAAGTGGCTCTAGGAATGAGAAGAGACATTCCTCGCCGTCATCACCCCATGCTGTTAAGAGAAACCCTGAAAGACCCTCTGCCCTAGCTGCCAATAGGAAACCTTTCATGTTTTCCAAGGCTGTTTTAAAGTTCGGATAATACCTGTTCCAGTTTGAGAGCCCTGGACACACGATTTGCTGCATCTTCTTTTCACCGAACATGTTTATCTTATTCCTGAAATACTTCTCATCACCAGGACTATAATCCCAGTTTGCGATCACAACATCCTGCCAGATCGGGCTCTTAACAACCCCTGACCATTTAGCCTTCTCTTCCTCTCTCAAGTACATTCCAGTAAGCATGTCACCCCATAGTATCGGGGTCTTACCCCTTTCTTTAACGATGTTAACCATGTTTCTATGATGAGTCTCATAGAGCATTGGTCCTTCAAAAATCCCGGTTTTATCAAGGCTTCTTCCCCTTCCCATCGCCCATGTTTCGTCACCACCTATGTGAATGTGTTTAGAAGGCGAGGCGTCAACAGCTTCCCTGAGAAGATCATATGCGAACTCTCTAGCTTTCTCATTGCTGACATCCAAGCATCCTTCTGCCGGCCTATGCCACTCGCTGAAACCCCAGTATTCTGGGAGTGAAAGAATGTGTTCCATGTGGCCAGCTAGCTCTAGCGACGGGAAAACCTCTATTCCAAGCTCCTTCCCATAGTTCACTACTTCCAAGTACTCTCCTTTGGAAAGCCTTCCTCTGTGCACTCCAATGCTGGGATACTTCTCCCAGGGGAAAAGATCCTCGAAATAAATGGCAAAGTAGTTGTATTTCAGGAGGAATAGCCATCTCAGAATCTTTTTAAAAGTCTCCACATTAGGGACTCCTCCGCGCGCAATATCCAAGTGATAGCCCCGGAAGGAGAATTTAAACTCCTCCTCAACATTTACCTCAGGAATATAATCCGGGTTCTGCTTTAGAAGCTGGATTATCGTCGCATAACAGATTTTTTCATTACCCCAGACGACAATTTCCCTGCTTTCCCCCTTCACCTCTAAACCGTTACCGCTTCTTTCGGTCTTAACAATCCTCCAAGAGCCTCGAGGAATGTTGAATTCCCTGCCTAAGAACTCTGGAAGGTTTAAGCCATCGAACTCAAACCATTTTCCGGTGAAGACCAGTTTCTTCGGCTCGGGAACTATTTCAACATCTTTCTTAAGCATTTTTCCTCACTTTTTCAACGAGTAGAGACATATAAAGCTTAATATTTTTTACGAAAAATTTAACTCCCCTTCCTCGCCTAGGATTGGTTGATGAAGCAGGAAGTATTAGCAGAGGATTCTCCAAAGCCGATAGGCCCGTATTCTCAAGCCATACGTTCCGGGAGTCTCGTATTCCTTTCAGGAATAATACCTGTAGACCCTGCTACTGGAGAAATAATAAGAGGCGACATAAGAAGAGCCGCTGAGCAAGTGTTTAAAAACGCTTCATCAATACTTAAGGCAGCAGGCGTTTCCCTAGAGGATGTTGTGAAAGTCACAGTATTTATGAAAGATTTAACGTTTTTCAATGAGATGAACGACGTCTACTCTAAATGGTTTAAAAAGCCGTATCCTGCGAGGACAACTGTTCAGGTAGCAGCATTACCCAAGGATGTCGACTTGGAAATGGATTTTATCGCGGAAATCGGTTGACTTGAGCCTAGAGTATCCTGTAGCTGAAACCCTTGTTTTCCATGCATCTTCCCAATTCCTCTAGGGTTTCACCCCTCGTGACCTCGACGACTATTTCCACGGTCGCCATCGCCGGAGGAATCCAAGGCTCGTTTCTCAAATGTATTAGGTCAACTATGTTAGCCTTAACTCTGGAGATGCATTCAAGCACCGTTCTCAGGCTTCCAGACCTATCTGGGATTGTTACTATAAGCCTCACTATCCTGCCTTCCTGCCTGAGGCTTTGAGTAATAACCCTGGCTAGCAGAAGCGGGTTGATGTTCCCACCACTAATCACCACGCCAACCCTTCCCTGTTTAAAATCCACTTTGTTGCATAGGACTGCAGCAAGACTCGCAGCCCCTGCGGGCTCTGCAACCATTTTGGTTCTTTCAAGCAGGAGGAACATTGCACGCATTATTTCCTCATCGCTTACCGTCACGAAGTCATCTACAACTTCAGAGGCTATTTTAAAAGTCAGGTCGCCAGGCTTCTTCACCGATATTCCGTCAGCTATCGAGTAGCTTCTTACCACGTCTATTATTCTTCCCTGTTTGAATGACTCGGCGAAAGCAGGATAGCTGTTTGTCTGAACACCGATTATCTTTGTTCCAGGAGACAATTTTTTAAAAACCGTCCCGATTCCAGATATCAGGCCTCCTCCTCCAACTGGAACGAAAAGATAATCCAAACCTCTGGTTTCGCTGAGGATTTCGAAACCGATTGTCCCCTGCCCGCTCACAACATGCTTGTCGTCGAAAGCGTGAATCATCTTTACCTCTTTGGTTCTAGCATACTCCAGCGCATAGGCGTTAGCATCGTCATAAGTCTCTCCGGCTAAAATCACGTTCGCACCATAATTCCTAGTCGCCTCAACCTTATTCGGATATGAAAACTCGGGCATAAATATCGTGCACCTCATCCCAAGCATTCTTGCAGCGAAAGCAACTCCCTGAGCATGGTTACCGGCGGAAGCGGCTACAACCTCCTTCACCCCTTCTTTTTTCGCCGCAATGCAAGCGTTAAGCGCTCCCCTAACCTTGAAGGAACCTGTTTTCTGAAGGTTTTCAAGCTTAAGGAGAACCTCAGCCCCTACAATGCTACTTATAGATTCGCTTCTTGTAAAAGGCGTTTTATGAATGAAAGAAGCCGTTCTTTCTAAAGCGATTTTGGAGAGCTCGAAAATCTCATCTAGAAGAAAGCCCATGTTTTTTTCCACCCAGCCTCCCTATTAAGCAGTCAATTTTAAACCATGTATAAAACCTGCAGATATTATTCTCCAATAGTTCAAACTGTTCCAGAGTTTGAAACTTTATCACACTATGTTTTAACACGTGCTCGTTTAAAAACTTTCATGAACACGAAATGGAGACTCGCCGTTCTAAAGGATTCAGGTTTTTAGAAAACTTTTTAACGATGGAAAATACTCCCCCGTTTTGAAAAATGAGGATAGTTGAATTTACCGAGGAGTTATTTAGCCAAGTAAGGCGTGTTGCAAACCTAAGCCTTCATGAAGACACCATCACTGACGGAAGCTTAAGGAGAATAACCTTTGAAGACCCGAATTACAACAGCAAGTATAGCCTTGTTGCTTTGGAGAATGAGGAAGTAGCTGGGTTCCTTCTTGGGGTTAGAAGGTTGAAGGAGCCTCCGGAAGCAGTTGAGGCTCAAAAAGATCTTGCATGGATCAAGCTTTTCGCTGTGAGGGAGGATTGCAGAAGGAGGGGTATTGCCACTGCACTTTTTAACGAGCTTGAAAACAGGTTGAAGGAAGACGGTGTTAAAAGAATCCGCATCTCCGACTATCCGTTCTGGTATTTATTCAGCGGCGTAGACCTGAAATACGAGGATGCGATAGCCTTTCTATCCCAAAGAGGATTCAGGAAAGTAGGTGAAACAGTGGATTACGAGATCGACCTTCTTAAGTTTCACGTTCCCAAGAGGCTTGCAAGCATAAGCGTCAGCCCGCTTACTATAAGGAGAGCCAAGCATGAAGAAAGGGAAATGGTTTTCAAATGGATTAAGACGGAGTTCTCGGTTTTCTGGGCATATGAGGCTGACGCAAGCTTCAAGCATGCTAATCCTAAGCTGTGGCTAGCCGAGGAAAGCAATAAAATAATCGGCTTCTCGGTTTACGGTGCACTCGAACCACACTGGTTCGGCCCAATCGGAGTCTTGGCAGAAGCGAGGTCAAAGGGGATTGGCTCCATCTTGCTGTTTAACTGCTTGAAAAGCATGAGGGAAGAAGGTCAAAGGCATGCAGTAGTTCCTTGGACCAACCACTTGTTCTTCTACACGCAGATTCCAGGGATAACCAGAATCAGACACTATTGGATTATGGAGAAGACGCTCTCATAAATACTGTTACACTCGGTGGAGAAGAACCATAGAATAAGCAAACCGGGGATACTTGATAATAATTGTAACCATGCTTACCATATTCGAGACCCAGTTAACCACTGGCACACGTTATACGTTAAGACCCATATCTCTCCCGGTAAACATGACTACGCGTTTATTTTTTCAGGCAAGATTTATAAATGCGTTTAACTGATGTGTAGCAAAATGGCTGAAAAACCTACGGCAGCATTCATCCTGACGCTAATCGGGGCAGTTCTAATCATTCTGAACGCTTTAGCCATTGTCTTTCTAACTGCCGTAGTAGCACGAATACTAAGGATAACGGGTATGTTTTTCCCCCTGCTTGGCGGTCTCATTTTTCTCGTGAGCATTGTAGGATTGATTATTGGGATAATCATCTTGGCCGGAGCCTTCATGATTAATTCAGAAAGCAAGAGTAGGGTCACTACGGGTTCAATAATAGTTTTGGTTTTCTCAATAATCAGCTTATTCATAGGAGGAGGATTTATAATTGGTTTAATACTGTGCTTGGTTGGAAGCATCCTTGGATTAACATGGAACCCTCCTCCGGCTCCACCACCCCCGCCAGAATCTTGTTAACCCCCCCTTTTAGAGTTAGCAATGCCACTTTAATTTCGAGAGACGTTTATATAATCCGTCTATAGAACTATTTAGGGTTGGAGCATCTTAATGACGTGAGGAATCTCATAAAGTATCACGGGCAGGTGGAAAGAGAGGTTTACTTGGATCTGGAGAATTCGACACCTCTTCCAAGCGAGGTTCTTCAAGAGATGCTGCCATACTTCACCTCTAAAGCATATGGCAATCCTACCCTGACGCATAAGCAGGGCTGGGAGGCTTACGAGACGATTATGGACGCAGCCGGTTTCATCACTCGGCTAATAGGAGGATCTTCCGCTGAAGAGCTGTGTTTCACAAGCGGCGAGGCGGAGGCAAACAGCCTAGCCATCTTCGGCACTGTGGGAAAGAAAAACGGTAGAATAGTTGTCTCGGCTGCAGACCCTTTGAACATTCTGCTTCCTGTTGAAAAGCTTGAGAAAAAGGGTTTTGAAGTAGTCAGGGTTCCAGTTGATCCAGAAGGCTTCATAAACCTTGAAGCTTTGGCTAAGGCTGTGAACAAAAATACTGTGCTTGTCAGCACAAGCATGGTTAACAACGAGATTGGCACAATACAGCCATTCAGGGAGATTGTGAAGACAGTCAGAGAAGCAAACCCGGATGTAACTATCCACATGGATGCTTCAGACGCCTATGGAAGGATCAGCTTCAACGTTAAGGACATTGATGTGGACCTGCTGAGCCTAAGCAGCTATAAGATCATGGGTCCGAGGGGTGTTGCCGCACTCTATGTTAAAAGCGGGGTTGAAGTTGAAAGAATAATTGAAGGCCCCATAGGCACCCAGGCTCTCTGGCCGGGTGTTGAAAACACACCGCTAATAGTCGGTTTTAAAAAAGCATCGGAGCTAGCGTTTAAAGACTTTGACGGGAACGTCAGCAGGATGAGAAAGCTTAGAGACATGTTGATGAAAGGCCTTTTAAGCATCGAGGATACTCTTCTAAACGGTCCCGTTGGAGATAAGAGGGCCCCGGACAACGTTAACATAAGCTTCCTGCACTGCGAGGGCGAAGCCCTCACCATAGAGCTGAGCTTTAAAGGAGTCTATGTTTCGAGCGGAAGTGCGTGTACAAGGAGAATACTCCAGCCAAGTCACGTTTTAACGGCAATAGGGAGGGAGTATGAGGCTGCTCATGGAAGCATACTTATGAAAGTTTCAAGATACCATAGTTCTGAAGACATAAAGTATGTTTTAGAGTGTTTCAAGCCAGCTGTCGAAAGAATAAGGGCCATGAGTCCAACGAGGAGGATTTAGAATGTCTAGATCTCCTTTACCTTATAGTCGGAAGATCCTTGAGCTTTTCAGAAACCCTAAGAACCTTGGGAGAATGGAGGACGCTACTGTTTCAGCCACGGCAGGAAGCCCAGCTTGCGGAGACATGATAGCATTCTATCTTAAGATCGATGAGAACACCGTTATAACCCGGGCGAGCTTTGAAAGCTACGGGTGTGCTGCTAACATAGCTACCGCCAGCATGCTCACAGAGATGGTGGAAGGAAAGAAGCTTGAGGAGGCTTGGAGGATAGGGTGGAAAGATGTTGCGAACGAGGTTGGCGGGTTGCCAGCTGTCAAGTTCCACTGCGGAGTCCTGGCGGTGGGTGCATTGAGAAGAGCGATAAGAGAGTTCTTCAGAAGAAAAGGGTTCAAGCCAGAATGGATGCCTGAGAAGGAGACTTTCGAGGAGAAACAGGCTTTAGAGGAGGAAGAGCTGTCAAAAATTATTTCCCAGAGGCTTACGCTTGGAGGAGGGGAAAAATGATCCAGGAATATGTAAGCAGGATAGAGGAAGCGTGTGGAGCGGGCAAGACTAAAGACTACATCGTGATATTGAAACAGGACAAGAGGGAGGAGGCCCTTAAGAAGGCCCTTAAGAAAAGCAGTGTTCTGGCTGAGGTTCACGGGGTTGCTGTGAAAGCGAGCTTCATGGGCAGGGAGTTCACGGCATTCACCAATGGGAGGCTGATGTTTAAATCACTCAGGGACAGAGATGAGTTGAAAACTCTGCTCGAGGAACTCTTTAAATGAGCCGGAGCAAGCATTAACAGTGTGGTTTTTCAAATTTTTAAAGCTTAAAAAAGACTCTAGGTTGGAGATTATTGTCTTACAGAAAGACGGAACTAGTAGGATGCCTGTATGTTTCTACTGAGCAGTCATCTGAGGGTCCAACGGTACGATTGTAAACTAGGTTTCTTTAAACGCTTACGCCATAACTTCAGAGTTTTATTCGCCAGCATGATCTTAACTCCCCCGCTGGCTCTAGTATGGAGAAAAGAGGCGTTTGATGCTGTCAAAGCCTGGAGGAGTATATTCATGCTAGGAGCTTTCCTAAGTATGGGTTGGGCTTTCCTTTTCAGTCGATGAAGTTTATCGCCATAGCGGACTCTGTTTTGCTTAACTATAAGGCTCCTGTTTTCGTAGCACTATTAGCACCATTGCTATTGAGAGGAAACAGGGAGAAAAACCATTATTTCCTTAGCCCTGTGCATTATTGGAATACTCGTTATTTCACAAGGTTACGGTCTTCAAACCGAAGGGTTAAACATGTTTGGAGTAATCTTCGGACTGCTCGCCGGCCTCGCGTACGCCGGCTTCATCATCCTGTCCAAGAAAACCTTGGCTAACTATTCAAGCCTCGCAGTAGCCTCATACTCCTACTTGGCAAGCACAGTATTCCTATCACCCTCACTATTAGGCATGTACCCTTCTTTAAACCTGTTTTCATGGGTACTGCTATTCACTCTTGGTGTCTTTAACACGGCTTTCGCCGTCACGCTCTATTTGAAAGGCCTTAAGCTGGTTAAAGCTCAGAAGGCTGTTGTCTTCACTATCTGGAGCCAGTGAGCACTGCATTATTCGGATCATTATTCCTAGGGCAGCAACTCACCCTGCAAACTTTAATCGGGGGATTAATGATACTTTCAGCCGGATACTTGGTTGGTTCCAAGTAGTCTAGCAGAAACACATCACCCTCCCAATGCCCTTAAATATATTTCCCTGATGTCGTGTGAAGACAATGGGCAAGGATGCTTATCCAGGTTCCTCGCATAGGAGAGAGCGTCAGCAACCATAGTGTCCAACTCAGAGGGCTTAACTCCCAAATCTACTAGGCTTCTTGGAATACCCGTAATACGCGCAACCTTCTCGATCTTTTCAACAAGACCTATCCCGTTTTCAAAGCCGAGCCTCATGGCAGCATCCTCAAGCCTGCTGAGGCTTCTCTGAAGCTCAAACCTTAAAACATGTGGAAGCAGGACGCCGTTTGCAAGACCATGGTGTACACCATGATAATTGGTCAAGTAATAACCCATGCCGTGTACTGCCACAGTGCCAGCACAGTTTATCGCTATGCCTGCAAGCATGCTGGCGTAAAGCATGTTTTCCCTAGCCTCAGCCGCCCCTTCAACTGCTTCAACAATGCTTCTAAGTATTATCTGCACCGCTTCCAAAGAGAAGAAATCTGAGAGAGGAGTAGATTCCTTGGATAGAAAGGCTTCGATCGCGTGGGAAAGCGCGTCGAAACCAGTGTAAGTAACAAGCTCTCTGGAAAGGCTGTTGAGAAGATTCGCGTCAGCTATCGCGACGCTGGGCGTAAGAGGATCTCCCAGAAGAACCTCCTTTCTCCTTCTCCCGACGCTTGTTAAAACTGCATACCTAGTGACCTCGCTCCCGGTGCCGCATGTGGTTGGAACAGCCACTATGGGGAGGGCCTCGCCAACCTCGTTCGGGGCGAGGCTTTCCTCAAGCCTTGCTCTACTCTTCAAGAGAAACGCGATGCCCTTAGCAGCGTCTATCGCACTACCGCCTCCCAGTGCTACCACAAGGTTGCAATTGGTTTCCCAGCCTTCTTCAAAGCCTTTGTAAACGGTTTCTATAGAGGGATTGGGCTCAACCTTGTCGAAAACCGTAATCTTTAAACCTGATTCTTCAAGGATTTCAACAACAGTGTTCAAGTAGCCACTTCTCCTGGCGAAGCTTCTACCCGTAACAAGTAGACATCTGTCTCCAAGCTTGGCTGCTTCGCTACCCAGTCTGTTTAAACTCCCCCTTCCGAAGACAATCCTCGTGCGCAAGTGGAATATGAACGGTTTCACGGTTAACCCGTCAACCGCAGGTTTTATACTTATTCTTTTCCCACAATCCTGTGGTTAGCAGAATATGCTTGCCTACCAAGGCTTATAATGCCGCTATGCGTTGACCTTTCCTCTTTTAAGCATACGCTAAGAGCTTTAAAGCTTATTATGACGAGTTTCAATAAGGGTTCGATGAAGACGTTCCGCCTGTTGGTCTCTCTTGACGAGGCGCTTCAACTAATCTATGGAAGGATAAGGCAGGTTGAAAAGGCTGAGGAGGTTGACCTGGATGATGCTGTCGGGAGGGTTTCTGCAGAGGATGTTAAGGCTCCTTTCAACGTTCCTTTTTTCGACAGGTCTGCGATGGACGGTTACTGCGTTAGGGCTGAGGATGTTTATGGTGCCAGCCAGTTTAACCCTGTCAGGCTCAGGGTTGTCGACATGATCGGAGTTGACGAGGAGCCTAGGCGGCCAGTGGGGGCTGGAGAATGCATCCAGGTGGCCACGGGAAGCATTATCCCAGAAGGGGGGGATGCGGTGGTTATGTATGAGTATACTGAGCGTATTGGTGAAGAAATCCTCGTATATAGGCCTGCCTACCCCGGCGAGAATATTTCTAAGAAGGGGTCAGACATCCCTTGCGGAAGAGAAGTTGTTAAGAAGGGCGACTACATTAACGCATCTAAGATAGGCGTTTTAGCGGCTCTAGGAAAAGCTAGGGTTAGGGTTTACGAGAAGCCGAGGGTCCTTATAATCCCGACTGGAAGCGAGCTGGCTAAAGTAGGGGATAACAAGTCAGCTATGCAGATATACGATATAAACTCTCACACTCTCGCCGCCGTAGTCAAGGGAAACGGGGGAATCCCTGTTTTACATGAGATTGTTCCAGATGATGAAAAAGAGGTTGAAAAGGCGTTACAGAAAGGTGTTGAGAGCAACCTCATCGTGATAACCGGGGGAAGCTCGGTCGGTACAAAGGACATTATTTACGACGTGCTCAGGAAAAGGGGAGAGGTGCTTTTTCACGGTGTGCAGGTTAAGCCTGGGAAACCTACTGTAGGAGCTGTCTTCGAAGACAGGGTTGTACTAGCCATGCCTGGACACCCTACTTCCTGCTTGAGCAACGCCTATCTTTTCCTCAGACCTGTTTTGAGAAGGATTGCCAGATTGCCTGACACCGGCTTGAAGACAGTTAAAGCTAGGCTTTCTAGAAGGGTTGTTTCAACTCTTGGTAGAAGGTTTTTCCTGACTGTCAGGCTGAGAAACGGAGAGGCTGAGCCTGTTTTCAAGGAATCATCGGCGATAACCAGCATGGCTGAGGCAGACGGGTATGTAGTAATACCTGAGAATGCAGATACTGTTGAAAAAGGAGACTGGGTTGAGGTTTACTTGTTTGAGTAAGCCGTTGCAGTTAGATTTATATTCTTAAAGGCTGAAGAGAATAGAATGGGTAGAAGAAGTAGGATTGAGAATGCCCCGATCATAATCCTCCTTATCATTCTCTCAGCCACGTCTCTCTTAGTTAATGCTGAAGAGGAAGTCAGGGTTAACTGGCTGGTTGAAGGCAATCCGAGTTTTCTTTTCGACGTTGCTTTCTCAACCTGCGAGAAGGGTTCGCACATCTATGTTGCTGGCTTCGACTCCTCTGCTGAGAACGGTGTTTTGAGGCTACGTGTTGAAAAGAGGCTTAAGAGCGACGGCTCGCTGGTTAAAAACTGGACCTACATGCCATCGGAATACGGTGGATTGCTTTATGATTGTGTAACAGCCGGGGACAGGATTTATGCAGCTGGAGCAGTATAC
>JAOAJQ010000228.1 GCA_026414125.1 Thermoproteota archaeon | reverse complement strand
ATTCAGCATAAGAGCTTTCTCGGATCTTATAACTTTTTCATTACTTGCAAACATACTGTTATGGTATTTCATTCATAGAGGAAAACTCGGCTGGAGAGAAGGTTTTTACTTTTTGCTACTCTATTGTTTATTCATAACGTCAATCATGGGAATAGTTATCTTTCCAGGATGATTACTCTCTGTCTAGACCAGTATTAAGCTTAACCAATGATTCCCTTACCATTAGCACACCCCTACTTCCCATGATTCTTCTCATAAGGCTTTGAACGCCCTTAAAGCTTCCTTTTACAAATATAGTTAACATGCACCTGTGCTCGTCTAAATGAATATGAAGGTTTGAAATAATGAGATGGGTGAATCTGTGTTGGATATCTGTTAGTTCTTCTTCTAAGCTATGTTTGTCATGCCTGTAGACTATCATCAGAGAACCTGTAACTATATCTTCATCCTTATGCGGTATGCTCAGAAAATTCCTTATTGCCTGTTGAATAACCTTAGAC
>JAOAJQ010000227.1 GCA_026414125.1 Thermoproteota archaeon | reverse complement strand
TTCGCTATTCTCTCCGTGGGTGCCGCTATCGCTTTGAACCGTACCTATAAGGGTTTGAAACTCAGGAAAGTGCGAGCGCCACAGCTGATATACAGCTTTGAACCGTACCTATAAGGGTTTGAAACTTGCTGCCGGCCTTGTGGTTTGGGCGGCCATGAAGGTCTTTGAACCGTACCTATAAGGGTTTGAAACTTGATGAGGCGCATCACTATGTAGACTCTCGTTCATTCTTTGAACCGTACCTATAAGGGTTTGAAACGCGGAAATAATCGTGCCTGGTGATGGTTCTGATGTCCGCTTTGAACCGTACCTATAAGGGTTTGAAACCCCCTATCAACGCCTTTTTCCCCGTGGACATTTTGGCGCTTTGAACCGTACCTATAAGGGTTTGAAACTTTTTGCTCCCATTGAGCGCTACACCCTGTCGGACGCCCCCTTTGAACCGTACCTATAAGGGGTTGAAACTCCTGCCAAGTGGGGGCCAGGGGTGGCCGTGGCCTTGCTT
>JAOAJQ010000226.1 GCA_026414125.1 Thermoproteota archaeon | reverse complement strand
CTTATAGGCACTTTAAAAACGGTGTTGAAGTTATAAAGAAGGAGCTTGAAATTTTGTTTCAAACCCTTATAGGCACTTTAAAAACGTTTATAAAGAACAAAGGGGGGGTATATATAGGCAAGAGTTTCAAACCCTTATAGGCACTTTAAAAACCTAAGCAAAATCCTCCTATTACTCATCCCTCCCATTTGTTTCAAACCCTTATAGGCACTTTAAAAACTGGGCATCGGTGAGTTTGTCGGGTTTTCAAAAGAAAGTTTCAAACCCTTATAGGCACTTTAAAAACAAGGGACTTTTAAAAACTAAAACCTTCTGGACTGGTAGTTTCAAACCCTTATAGGCACTTTAAAAACGGGCATGCAGGAGAAGGCACAGTGAGAGAGACTTTGTTTCAAACCCTTATAGGCACTTTAAAAACCATCCAGTATCTCTACCTTCAAAGATGCCAGCCTTTCTAGTTTCAAACCCTTATAGGCACTTTAAAAACTTTTCCTTATCCTTGCTA
>JAOAJQ010000225.1 GCA_026414125.1 Thermoproteota archaeon | reverse complement strand
GTTCTAGATTCCTCCACTAACTCCTCTAAAACCCTCTTAAAGTCATCGGTCAACTCCTTCGGAATATCTATTCTAATTACGAGCTCCTCCACGCTTTAAAAACATGTATAGGACTTAATAAGCATTTATGTTAAGATTCTCTACGAATTCCTTTATTATTAATTCTCCCTTATCGAAAAGACGTATTTCCTAGGGAATATTTTTCCGGAAACATAAAATAATAAGTTTCTGTCGTGAGTTCCCTTTTTAGAACTGGAATTGACTCTGTTTTGATTAATCCTGACGTCGCAGTCTTCACTCGCAAGCTCGTCGCAAGCATTGAACAACGTATAATTCTTGAGAGGGCTCTCGGACAAGTTAAGGTTGACCCCGACTGGAACCTTCCTGACCCCGACGAGGATTAAGAAGTATTGTTTTAGTGCACGTGCTTAAAAGTTGCCCTAACTTTTAACTCTGTTTCTTCACTTTATTCTGGGTTCAGAAACCTTTTTAAGGTTAGAGCAGAAA
>JAOAJQ010000224.1 GCA_026414125.1 Thermoproteota archaeon | reverse complement strand
AAAGTTTAACTTATAGTATAACCATGAGTGAAATTATAGCGGTCAAGGTTTCCCGCGAGCTCAAGAAGAAGATGAAAGCTCTAAAGAAGGAGGTTAACTGGCCGGAGGAAATAAGGCGTTTCATAGATGCGAAAATAAGAGAGGTGGAAGCCAATAAAACAATGGAGAGGGTTTCGAGAGAAATAGCGAACACCGAGGGGGTTCCGAAAGGGTTTGCCGTAAGGATGGTGAGAGAGGACCGTGAAAGTCATTGACACCACGATCATAGCTGCCTACGTTCTAAAGGAACCAGGCTGGGAAAAACTGAGCAGCCTGCTTACTCGTGCAGTTACAGTCGACATGGCGGTCAAGGAGTCTCTAAACGCTGTCTGGAAAACCTATGCGAGAGGCCTTATAAGCGGGGAGAGCGCTAAGACTAAGGCTAAGGCCCTTCTAGAATTGGCGGAGTCAGGCTTGGAAATTGTGGATGAAAAAACTCTTTTCAAAAGGGCTTTTGAGATAGCGTGTTCTGAAAACCTATCGGTTTACGACGCCCTCTTCC
>JAOAJQ010000223.1:414-567 GCA_026414125.1 Thermoproteota archaeon | reverse complement strand
GTTCCTCCTTCTTCTGGAAGATTTCCGATGAGAGCGTGTCCATAAGTTCGGTAAAACCATACGCAGGCTGGGAAGCCCTATACGAAGAAATAAAGAACCTGATTAGGTTGCTTTTATCGGAAGAGCTTATCGTCAGCGTAAGCTGGATTTCCT
>JAOAJQ010000223.1:0-404 GCA_026414125.1 Thermoproteota archaeon | reverse complement strand
TGATAGAACTCTATACATGATGCTACCCAAAAAGTTAAAGAGAGAGCCTCTTATAGAAGCCATATGGACCATGGGAGTGAAATTCCACGAGGGCAAAGCAGAGCTTATTCCTGGTCTTTTGTATAGCTACTTAAAAGCCAGTTTGAAAACGGTAAATATGGAAACTAAGCCACACCACGATATACCAAGCACTGTTAGGTCAAAAGACCCTGTTCTGTCCAAGGTTCCTCACACGGTTTTTAATTTGGAGGGTTCCTCCTTCTTCTGGAAGATTTCCGATGAGAGCGTGTCCATAAGTTCGGTAAAACCATACGCAGGCTGGGAAGCCCTATACGAAGAAATAAAGAACCTGATTAGGTTGCTTTTATCGGAAGAGCTTATCGTCAGCGTAAGCTGGATTTCCT
>JAOAJQ010000222.1 GCA_026414125.1 Thermoproteota archaeon | reverse complement strand
CCCCAGGGCCCTAGCAACTTTGAACCGTACCTATAAGGGTTTGAAACTGCGGTGCCTAAAATCGTCATCTTTACCTCCACTACCCCTTTGAACCGTACCTATAAGGGTTTGAAACCTCCATTCTTCACCTCCCCGTCTAATCTCCGTACCTCACCTTTGAACCGTACCTATAAGGGTTTGAAACCGCTTTGATCATACTACCTCCTCCACCTTCAGCCACGGCTTTGAACCGTACCTATAAGGGTTTGAAACGGTGGGAGGCAAAAGGATGGGAGTGCCCTCGGCCACACTTTGAACCGTACCTATAAGGGTTTGAAACACTATAGGCGCGTACCGGGCTGTGTGTGCCCGGTATGCCGACTTTGAACCGTACCTATAAGGGTTTGAAACATGATGACCTGCCCGCCGCCGATGGTGACGGGCAGGCTTTGAACCGTACCTATAAGGGTTTGAAACACTGCCGCCCCCGGGTCCATACCCTCGAGCATGTCAGCTTTGAACCGTACCTATAAGGGTTTGAAACGCGGTGCGGGGTACTCCCGCATGGGGGCCGCTTAGCGCTTTGAACCGTACCTATAAGGG
>JAOAJQ010000221.1 GCA_026414125.1 Thermoproteota archaeon | reverse complement strand
CCCTTATAGGCACTTTAAAAACAAAAAAGGATGCTTTACCTAAGTTTTAAAAGTCTTTGTTTCAAACCCTTATAGGCACTTTAAAAACAAGAAGGGATACAAGCAGTTTGGAAGACTTATGTTTAGTTTCAAACCCTTATAGGCACTTTAAAAACTCTTCTCCCTTATTTTGTCATCCTTTATGTTATCCAAAGTTTCAAACCCTTATAGGCACTTTAAAAACGATAACCTCTGCTCAGCTTCCTCATCTATTGCATTAGTTTCAAACCCTTATAGGCACTTTAAAAACCAAGGTGGTTATATAAAGTGGGATGATTGGCAACTTAGTTTCAAACCCTTATAGGCACTTTAAAAACGGAAGAAGGCGTAGGGCAGGCGGAAGGGTCCTTTAGCTGTTTCAAACCCTTATAGGCACTTTAAAAACGCCAGTAAGCCTTACAAGCACTCCTGAATATCCGCCAGAGTTTCAAACCCTTATAGGCACTTTAAAAACCTCACTCTGGAAGTCTGCATCCCGCATCAAGTGATGACTTGCAAACCCTTATAGGCACTTTAAAACCGCGTCTAAGGAGCGTGTCTTACTC
>JAOAJQ010000021.1 GCA_026414125.1 Thermoproteota archaeon | reverse complement strand
AAACAGCACCTTACGGCTCCATAGTAGTATACGGGCAGCCGGGGGAAGGCGTGGTAATGATAGAGGTTAACGAGTCTTCTAAAAAAACGGTCTTGGAAATCGTTGAGACGATGAAGACGTGCGGCTAGCTTGGTTCAGTCAGAGTCACAGTTAGTCCTGCGTAAAGCCGGCTGTCTTTAAGTCATGTTATAGCATGCGAGGCCTGCATTTCCCTAGCGTCTATGAACTCTTTTCCATCCTAATATAGCTCTAGGTTGCCTACAGTAATGTTTAAAGCCTGACCACCGTGGGGGAAGCACAGCCACATGATGGAGATCCGGATACTTAAAGAGGTTGGGAATCCTCTTTTAAAGAGGATGGAAATACTGTTTGAAATTCCGCACCCGGGGGGTAAGACTCCCACCATGGCTGAAGCCAGAGAGGCTGTTTCAGTCTTAAAAAGAGCCCCCGTCGAAGCAGTCTACGTTAAGAGCCTTAAAAGCATTTCAGGCAGACAATCGTCAATCGGAGAGGCACATATCTACTTTTCACCGGAGTACGCCAAGATCGAGCCCATGCACGTCAGGGTTGCAAACCTGCCTCCGGAAGAGAAGAAGCGCAGGAAAGAGGAGCTTAAGAAGATGAGGATGGAGATGAAGGCTAAGGCAGCCGGTGGTAAGAGATGAAGGACACTGTGAAGTATTACGAGGTTGACGTGAGCAAGGCCTCCATAAGGCTTAGGAACAGGAAGTGTCCTAGGTGCGGCAGGGTTATGGCGTTCCACAAGGAGGGAAAGCCCAGGTGGCACTGCGGCGCATGCAACTACACTGAGTTCCGAAGATGAGGAGGAGCGTCTAGCCTGTGGAGGAGCGTCTCACTTGCATCGGCATTGAATCCACTGCTCACACTTTCGGCATAAGTGTTGTGAAGCATCCTCCTTTCGAGGCTCTTTGCGACGTTCGCAGGGTTTACCGGCCTTCATCAGGCGGAATACATCCGAGTGAGGCTGCGAAGCATCATCTTCAGAACGCGTCTAATGCTCTTCAGGAGGTGTTGTCTAAAATAAGTGTTGAAGACATAGACTTGGTTTCCTTTTCACGCGGCCCAGGCTTAGGGCCGTGTTTAAGGGTTGGAGCCGCCCTAGCGAGAATGATTGCTATAAAGCTTGGAAAACCCCTAGTAGGGGTTAACCATGCTGCTGCGCACGTGGAGATCGCAAGGGCTTTAACCAAGGCCGCTAACCCGATTGTGCTCTATGTTTCCGGAGGCAACACACAGGTTATTCATCCTTCTGAGGGAAGATATGTGGTTCTCGGGGAGACTGAGGATATTGCCGTCGGAAACCTCATCGATGCTTTCGCTAGGAAAGCTGACCTTGGATTCCCAGGTGGTCCGAGAGTTATGGAGTTGGCTTCAAAGTCGAGCAGGCTGATAAGGCTGCCTTATAGTGTTAAGGGTATGAACGTGTCCTTCTCCGGAATGCTTACCATGCTTGAAAGCCTCGTTGGGAAGGAGCCGGTTGAAGACCTTTGCTTCTCGCTACAGGAAACAGCTTTCTCAATGCTGATAGAGGTTTCAGAGAGGGCTATGGCGATGCTTGGACTCAATGAGTTCATAATAGCAGGCGGTGTAGGTGCAAACCGGAGGCTCAGGGAGATGGCTGGAGAAATGTGTAGGGAGAGGAAAGCCGTCTTCCTTGATTATCCTGTTGAATATTATGCTGACAACGGCGTCATGATCGCTTGGGAGGGGATTGTGCAGTACAGGCTGGGAGAGTCCCTTAATGTTGAAGAGTCTGTTGTTAAACCGAGGTGGAGGCTGAGCGATGTTAAGGCTCCTCCCCCAGGGTTGTACTCTAATTAAAACCCTCTACCAGGGTGCAGAGGCAATTGTAGACCTCTGCGAATGGTTTGGAAAGGAGGTTGTTGTGAAGACTAGGGTCGCTAAGAGCTACAGGGTTAGGGAACTCGATGATTTGATAAGGCGTTCGAGAACAATTAGGGAAGCGTCCCTCCTGAGCTCGGCTAAGAAGGCTGGGGTGAACACGCCCTTCGTCTACCATGTGAACCCTGTCGAGGGCCGAATAATAATGAGCTATGCCGGAAGCCAAAGTCTAAGAAACATGCAGGGCTCAAGCATGTTTGCAAGCCTAATAAGTATGCTTGGAGATTCGGTTGGAAGACTTCACTCAGTAGGGATTGTTCACGGCGACTTAACGCTTTCAAACGTGCTTGTCTCAGAGGACAGGCTGACACTGATAGATTTCGGCTTGGGAGAGTTTTCAAACGAAGTTGAGAAGAAGGCTGAGGACGTTTACACGTTTTTCTCAAACCTGACTATGCTTCATGATTCTGAAACACTGATGAAGCTTTTCCTTAAAGGCTACAGGGCTTCAGCTGGAGAATCTGCTGCACGAGTTGAGGAGAGGCTTAGGGAGATAGGAAGCAGGGGTAGATATGTTGAGAAAGAGCTTAGACGCCGCGGCTAGGTGGAAATCAGGAAAACGTAAATACTGAATGATATTGTTTGTGGAGAAGGCTAAACATCCAGGATAACTCTGTCGTGAACTGCTTTAACAGCTTTCTCAGCATCACTCATGGATACTGCGAAAGATATACTTGTCTCAGACGAGCCTTGAGCTATGGCTAGAACATTAACTCCTGCTTCAGCAACAGCGGAGAATATTTTGGCTGCAACGCCCCTCGTCCCCCTCATACCCTCTCCTACAGCGGATATTACTGCAACACCCCTCTGTATCTTGACTCTTTTAACAAGCCTCTGTCTGCTGAATCCTTCCCTCAAGCCTTTCAAAGCAATATCGAGATCCCTGTCTTTAACAAGCAGGGTTATACCGATTTCTGAAGCATCCTGGCTTATCATGGATATGCTTACCCCTCTTTTCGCAATCTCTCCAAGGATGGCTGAAGCCACGCCTGGGGTTCCAGCCATAGCAGCCCCCTCGACGGTTAAAATACTCATGTCCGGTATCATCGCTACAGCTTTAACTATCTGTTTTTCAACAGCCTTCTCAAAGCCTATCGTCGTACATTCTTTAAAAGGATCTTGTGTGCTTGAAACTAATATTCTTACTCCAAGCTCCTCCGCAAGCTCCACGGCTTGGGGGCTTACAACCCATTCTCCAAGCCTCGAAAGCTCCAGTGCCTCCGAGTAGGATAGGCTTGGTATGGTTCTCGCCTTATCCGTAATCCAAGGGTCGGCTGTGTAAACGCCGCCGTTAGCCTTGGGGACATAAACCTCTCCGACTCTCAGATCGCTGGCGGCAAGTATCGCCACCACGCTGCCCATCCCTTTTTTAAGCAAGGCTTCGCCACCCTCATGGTCGACGCAAGACCTGCCGGATATTACTAGAACTCCTTTTGAAACACTTTTCAACCCATCCGGGTTAACAAGGCTCACATAATGGCTCCACGGCGGCTCATAGTCCTCTACGAGCGTGAATCCTGCCTGCCCAGCTGTAACCCATTTAGCGTTAACGCCAAGCGCGTTCAAATAGCTGGAAACAACCTTGGCAACAGTGTTTGCAAGCAGGTTGAGCATCACGGGCAGTCCCTTGGGTGTTGCACCACCAGCCTTCTTCTCAGCATGCAGGTACTCAAAGATCCTGTTTAAGCTTTCAACCAGCTCTGTTTCAACATTCCTCTTCAAATCCCCTGGAATCCCTTTCACCAGACCATTAAGCTCGCCAGCCAGCTTCGCTAAGGCCTCATCCTCATTCATGTGTGAAGCAACAGCCTCGGTTAAAATCCTAAGCGTATCCTCGCGCGGCTCAACTATAATTATTAATCCTTGCGAGGCTTTTTCAGCCAGCTTCTCGCAAAGTCCTTTCAACTCCAATCCCGTATTTTCAAGGTTGAGGTTTACAATAATCAACGCTTCTCCTCCTCCAGTATTTCGAAAATATCTCTGATTATTGCAGCGGCTGTTTCAAACGGTCCAGCGCCTCTCCCAAGCAGGTAAACCGGTCCAGCCCTCTTCATTCTGAACTCCACCGCGTTCAGCGTCCCGCTCACATCAAGCACACTCCCCCTCTTAAGCTTTGAAGGACCGACCCTGAGCCTACCATCCTCAGTAAACTCTCCGACGAGCCTTATGGAGTACCCGTTTAAAGCAGCTTCACGCAGGTCTTTAGGCTTAACTTCTTCTATGCCTTTCAACTCAACTTCGTCAACCCTATGGCCTCCTTCAATAGTGTTGGCTATTATGGTTATCTTGTAGGCAGTATCCATGCCGGATACATCCATAGTAGGATCAGCCTCCGCGATACCTATCTCGCGCGCAAGCCTCAAAGCCTCCTCGTAGCTACTCCCCTCCTCCATTAATGTGAGAATATAGTTGGAGGTAGCATTTAAAATTCCCCTGAGGCTCTCAACGAAATCTCCCACGGTAAGTGTCTTGAGCGTTTTTAAAACAGGCAACCCACCCCCGACTGTTGCACTGTACTTCACTATTCTCCCTCGAGACAACGCTACCCTCATAACAGTGTCGTAATCGTATGCGAAAGGAGCCTTATTGGCTGAGACAACGTGGGAACCGTGTTCGAGAGCCTTAAGAATGTGTCTTAAAGCTGGTCCTGAGCCACCCCTGCTAGTTGGGGTTGCTTCAACAGTCACATGGGGCTGGGAGACACTTATCGCCTCCACTGCATCCATACTTGGAAAACCTCCTTGTTCAGAATAGGCTACTGAACCCTTCCTCATCTTGATTGTTAAAAGGCTGCTTGCCTTAACACCATTCTCAGAAAGCGTTGCACCACCCCTGTCTACTATTCCAACAATCCTCGGGTCTGCTCCAAGCCTCCTGAACCTCCTTCTCTCCTCCTCCATCAGCTGGAGGAAAGCTCTTCCAACGTTTCCAAAGCCGATCAGAAGGATCCTCATAACAGTTTCCTCAAAGCCTCCGCAGGGTTTTCATCGGGATGGATGACGAGCTCAGCATAGGGCTCTATGTTGACACTCGGGTCCTTCAAACCGTGTCCCGTAACTACGGCGACTATCGTTTCATCACCATTGAAGAACCCCTCTTTAGAAAGCTTAGCTAAGCCCGCCACCGGCGCTGCTCCCGCAGGCTCCGCGAACAAACCCTCCATCCTGGCAAGGTCTACCTGAGCCCTCAATATTTCCCCATCGCTAACAGTAACCGCTGTCCCCCGCGATTCTCTTAACGCTTTGAGTGCTTTCTTCCAGGAAAACGGCCTCCCAATCCTTATTGCTGTCGCAACAGTTTCAGGCTTCTCAACAGGCTCTATAGTTTCCTCCCCTCGGAGAAAAGCTGTTGCTATGGGCGCGGATCCCTCAGCCTGAACCCCGATCATCCTCGGCTTAGACTCAGCCAGCCCAGCTTCAACCAGCTCTTTAAAACCCTTCCAGCCTGAAGATATGTTGGCCGCATTTCCAACAGGATATACGACGAAATCAGGCGTACGGTTAAGACCTTCCCATATTTCGAAGGCAACTGTCTTCTGACCCTCGATCCTGTATGGGTTTACAGAGTTCAAAACGTAAACACCGAGCTCATCTCTGTATGAGAGAAGCGTTTTCAAAGCTTCGTCGAAGTTCCCCCTAACCCTAATTATCATAGCTCCATGGGCAACAGCCTGGAGAAGCTTTCCTGGGGCAACATAGCCGTCTGGAAGGAAGACGAGGCTCCTTAAGCCGGCCCTCGCTGCGTAGGCTGACATTGATGCTGAAGTATTGCCTGTTGAAGCGCACGCCACGCTCCTAGCGTGGAACCTGAGGGCAATGCTGACGGCTACAGTCATACCTCTGTCTTTAAAAGAACCAGTTGGATTCGCCCCTTCAAACTTAACGTAAAGATTTCTCAAGCCCAGGGATTCTCCTAGTCTTTCAGCCTTAACCAGCGGAGTATCCCCCTCGCTTAGCGTGATGATTCTCTCAACCCTAGGGAGGAGGCTCCTATACCTCCAAACACCCTTGCCGTTAAACGAAGCCCTTCTGAAAACACTCTTAGAGTAGGCAACCTCCAAGAGCCCACCGCATTTCCTGCAGACAAGCACGCCTCCCTCCGGCTCATGGGTTGCACCGCAATCCATGCAAACCAGGGCCTCGCCATCCTGATACTCCATTACCGCCTACTCGCCTCCTCAGGAGTTTTAAGCTTTAATAACGCTCAAAAGGGGGAAATGGCTAATGAGACTAGTATTCATAACGGGGAACCTTGGGAAATTCCTCGAGGCACAGAAACTGCTCAGAGAATTCGGGATAATTCTTGAACAGGCTGACCTTGAAATAACCGAGCCCCAGTCGGAAACCCTGGAGGAGGTTGCTGAGAAATGCGCCCAAGAGGCTTTGAAAAAAATAGGGAAACCCTTCATAATAGAGGACTCCGGACTCTTCATAAACTCTCTAAACGGTTTTCCAGGCGTATACTCGTCATACGTTTACAGGAAAATAGGCTGCGATGGAATACTCAAACTTCTAGCGGGCTCAGCGGACAGGTCGGCATACTTCATGACAGCCCTAGCCTACGGCGAGCCAGGCAACGGCGTCAGGCTCTTCACAGGAAGAGTCGACGGAACAATAGCGACAGAGCCACGCGGGAAAAGCGGGTTTGGTTATGACCCCCTCTTCATTCCTCTTGGCTCTAACCTGACTTTCGCGGAGATGAGCACTGAGGAGAAGAATAAATTCTCTCATAGGGCGAAAGCGTTAAAGGCTTTTGCATCATGGTTTCTGAAGAAGCCTGAGTAAGAGTAAATTAAAGGGAGGAAGACCCAAAAAAGGAATGATAATAAATGAGTAAGATTACTGTTTGGGGATGGGGTGATAAATACGAGGCTGCTAGAGTCAACAGTGAAACCTGCGTTGAGAAGTTTTGGAGAGAAGCAACTAAAGAGTGTCATATAGCTTTAGTGGGTAAAGATCGGCGTGAGGGCATGATTTTTGGAATTGATGTTTATACGGATGATCCGAAGAGTGTCGGATTTTTAGTGGAAAGGCTGCTCAACCTAGTACTTATGAGGAAAAATAAGGTTTACGAAATTACAATGGAATTTCTCATGGAGGAAGCCTCATATGAGAGGCACTCTAAGCCGCTTGAGGAGATAGAGAAGCAGTATGAAACCCTCACAAGCATGTGTATCGAGAAAGTTAAGGACGATCCACGGGTGAAACCATTAACGGACGGGAGGAAAATACTGGTCTTCCCGGATATGAGCTTGTTCATCGAGCTGGAACCCGGGTACGGATTAAGGATGTCGGTGGGAGTCTCCCACTTCAACTTTGATGAGATGCTTAAATTCATCCAATCCCTATCGGAGGATTTGATTAGAAGTAAACTGGCTAAGCGTATTCTAGGTTATAATCTCTTGTTAGACATAGATAGGCTTGAGGTTTCCGATGTTGATGTCACCGAGGACGAGGTTCTGGTGGATCTTGCTACATCCGGCCTAAAAATCTGAAATCTAACACTTCTTTGTTTTGACCCCCGCATGCTATGTTTAGCGTACGCAACCTTCGAAACCCTTGCCGACTATACTTCCAGCTACAGCAGCTTAAGCCACGTGTAAAAACGGATGTTATTCGTGCTATTGGATAAAGGAATTTTTTCAGAGAAGCTTAAATAGGGGTCTACGGGAAAGAATTTGGCTTAAAGATTGGCCAGGATGCACAGCCATAAGAAGGGTAAGTCGGGTTCACGCAGGGTAGTCTACAGCGGGGCTCCGCCATGGTTGCCGTTGAAGCCTGAGGAGGTTGAAGAGCTAGTTGTCAAGCTTGCTTCAGAAGGATATGGTCCTTCTCAAATAGGTTTGATACTCAGAGATTCGTATGGGATTCCATCCGTAAGGAATATAACTGGTAAGAAGATTACGAGAATACTTCTCGAGAGGGAGGTCAGGTTCTCTAGAACTGAGGATCTTGACAGGCTTGTAGCTAAGGCTGAGAGGATGGTTACTCATTTAACTAGGAACAGGTCTGACCGTTTTAACGTTCACAATCTTCAACTGGTGGTGTCTAAGATTAGGAGGCTTGCTCGCTACTACTCTAAGAGGAAAGTTCCTCTACCAGACCTGAGGGTTCTTGAAGCAAAAATATGAACAATGCGTCGGAGACTCAGAGAAGGTTCATTTTTGAAGCAAGGGATTTCGCAAGCAGGCTGGGCTCCTTCGACTGGAATGATGCGCTTCTAGTTTTCCACGCGGATGCGGATGGGACTGCTGCGGCGGCGATAGCTTGTCTCGCCCTTAGAAGCATGGGCGTCTCCTTCTCAGCCAGGTCCGTGACACAGATAGACAGGGCTTTTCTGGATAGCATCGCACATCCTCCGCGGCCGGTGCTTTTCCTAGATATTGGGGCAGGATACCTGAGCGAGATAATGAGTGTTCTGGATCCTTCGAGGGTCGTCATACTTGACCATCATGAGGTTGAGGGTGATTCGAACAGTGTTCTCATGCTGAACCCTAATGAGCATGGTTTAAACGGTGGCTCAGAAGTCTCCGGATCAGGTGTTTCATACCTTGTTTTCAAGAACTTGGTTGAAGATTTCTCCAAGATGAATGAGCTAGCCATTGTGGGCGCGCTGGCCGACATGCAGGATATGGGTGCTAACAGGTCGCTCACAGGTTTAAACTCGACGATAGTTCTTGAAGGAGAGGAGATGAACATTGTTAGGGTTGAGGAGGACTTCGTGTTCTTCGGCAGAGAAACCCTGCCAATACATGTCTCAATCTCTTCCTCGTCGAACTTCATAATACCTGGGTTGAGCGGGGACGAGAATGTTGCTCTAAATCTTTTAAGAAGCCTCGGCATAGAGGTTAAGACGGATGACAAGTGGAGGACTTTCAACGACCTCTCCCCGGCTGAGAAGTCAAGGCTTCTCGCAGGTTTGATGCAGTATATCGCTGACCTTGGCTTCTCGCCTGAGAGTGCTCAAAACCTGTTCGGTACAATTTATGTCTTTGAGAAAGAGCCCAGAGGCACCGTATTAAGAGATGGTAGGGAGTTCTCAGCCTTATTGAACTCTTGTGCAAGAATGGGGCGCTCCGCCGTNGGCTTGGCGGTTGCAATGGGTGAAAGAGGCAGAATGTTTGAGGAGGCTCAACGCGTGGGTCGCGAATACAGGACAGTCATCTCAAGGTCTCTTTCAAACCTTCTCAGCATGCCCGGGGCCAAGATTGAGTCTGAAAGAATACTGCTTTACAACGGCGAGGGAATAATAGATCAAAGAGTATTGAGCCCGGTTGCCTCAATAATATTCTCCAGCCTCCCGAAGGATCTAGGCAAGATCCTGGTCGTAACCGCCGCTGAGGATGATTCGCTTAAGGTTTCAATAAGGGTTCCCAGGAGCCTTGTGGAGAAGGGCATTAAAGGGAGCCTGCTGGCTTCAAACGCTGCAAGAGAAGCAGGGGGTCTCGGAGGGGGGCATGATGTTGCAGCTGGTGCAACCGTGCCTAGGAGAAGGTTTCACTTCTTTATGGAGGCTTTTGAAAGAAATGCCGCAGAGCAATTCGGCAGAATGCTTCGCAGTTCTTGAAGCTGTTTTTAATAGCGAGCTTGAAGCAAGGCTTGCATACTTAGCGTTGAAGCCGGATGAGGCTTTGAAGGTTAAGGGGCTTAGGATATCCTCCAGTTTAAAAGGACGAAGGATATTTTTTAAAGTAGCCTGTAGAAGAGGATTAATGTCATTGGCCTACACGCTGGTCGATTACTTGTCTCAACTTAAGATGATTCAGGAGGCTTCTTCAAGGCTCGAGGAGGCCAAGTGTCCATGACTACAGGCTTAAAGCCTGGCCAAATCCTCTTCACCTCTACAGGCCAGTCTTCAGCGTTAAAACCGTGTCTAGCTAGGAAAGCATAGACCCATCTTTCAAGACCATTGCCTGAGCAACCTGTCCAAACTTCTCTACCCTTTCTCTCCTTGATGTTAAACCAGTCGACATACTTGTCGTAGTGAACCGACGCGTTAGCTATTTCAAGCCACTGGTTTTCCCTGTCTCCTCTAAACGGGAGGTAGGCTTCAATGTCGAAGGTTGCAGCAACGTTTCTGGACACGTCCTCTAGGACGCCTGCGTGAGCCATCCAGACCGGGGTTACCTCGGCGGACCTGACCTCCATGTCAAGCGTCTTATCAAGTAGGCTCAGATAGTTCTCCACCAGCCTATCCCTAATCTCAACAACCTCCTCAGGCCTGCCAAGATAAACTATCTCTATCCTTGTGAATGCTGTAAGCCTCTCAAGGCTTCTCAAGCCTCCTGCCTCATGCCTGAAGCTGAATCCGGATCTGTCGTAGAGCCTGACAGGAGGGTTATCAATATTCACGGTCTCACCGGCGAAAAGCTCGTAGAAAGGCTCGCACTGTGCGTATGGAAGAGTGTAAACAGGCTCCTTCAGAAACGTTTTCAAGACCTCGGGCTTAGGCTCGTGGAAAACCTTAACCAGGTCAGTATAGTCCTCGAAGTAGGAAGGCTCCCTTGAGCCGGGTTCACAGACATAAAGCATCTCGCTAGGGATCCCGTAGAGATGGCCCTTCTTCCTCGCGACTTCAAGCGGTATAAGCTTAGGTAGAACAACCTCTTGGAAGCCCAGTGGCTTAGCAACCTTCTCAATAATCATTTCTTCAAGTATTCTTAGAAGACTAGTGTATGGCTGAAGGTAGTACCATATGCCTGGGTGGAATCTTTTAACCCAGCCCTCCGCCTCTAGCAGCGGCCCAGGGTCTGAAGCGTATTTAACCTTCTTCTCCTGGCTCCGCCAGATAACTCTATGGACTTCTCTGGCTGATGCACGGGCCTCCTGTTTCTCCAGAAAAAGGCTTATGATCCTGTCTGGAACCTGAGCATATAGACTGGACTCGTCGACTTCAAGCCAGCATTTAATGCCTTTCTCTGTCTTCTCAACCTTTTTAGCAAACGGGAGCCTCACCTCTCTCAGGTTTTCCCCTGTGAAAGTAACTTCGAAAGACTTGATGTTGATCCCTCTGACGCCCAGCCCCATTTTAGGCCCAAGCTCTTCACCCAACATCTTTCTAGCCCTTTTAACAGCTTCATGTGCCCTGACTCTTCTCCCAGACTCCACTGTTAGGCTCAGCTTCTCCTTGGTGACGGTCAGCTCGACTATCTTGGGCTCCTCGCCTTTAACAGCCCCCCGGGCGAATACTATTGGGAAACTTGAAACAGCATATTCCGCAACCCTTTCAATTTCATCCCCATGTAGCTCTCGGCTCAAGTAAAGGTCTGCGGAGACTCTCAGCTTTAAGTCCTTGATCACCGCCTGCTTCTCCTCCAACGTTGCGACAACAATCCTGCTTAAAATAGGCTTTTATAGGTTATGATGCTATCAAAAGCCGTATGTACAAGGGCTTCTGCAAGAGCATAGTTTAAATACGCTGTCCGCAAGCCTCTTCCGGATTGGTGAAGCAGAAAAAGGCTAAAAAATGGTTTCCAGTGGTTGCCCCGGATTACCTTGGGGGTAAACCAGAAGGCAGCATCCTGGCCTCAGAGCCAAGCGGCCTCATAGGCAGGACTATAAGCGTTCTTTTAAGCGAGCTGACGGACGATCCTTCTCACACAACTGTTAAAATAAAGTTCAAAATCACCAGTGTAAAGGGGGAGACCGCATTCACAGAACTATGGGGCTACGAGCTTGACAGGGATTTTGTGAGAAGCCTTCTTAGAAAAGGCTCCTCGAGAGTTGACATTATTTTCAACGCTACTACGAAGGATGGCTACCGGATGCGTGTTTCAGCAATCGCCGTGACCCGTTACCGTGCTTCGCAATCCCAGAAGAAGAAGATGAGGAAGGCAATGATGAACATAGTTT
>JAOAJQ010000220.1 GCA_026414125.1 Thermoproteota archaeon | reverse complement strand
AGCGTAGACACCTTTCTCCGCTTTGAACCGTACCTATAAGGGTTTGAAACGTCCCCATAGCAGCTCTTATCCGCTCAGGTGAAGAAAGCTTTGAACCGTACCTATAAGGGTTTGAAACCCGGTGGAGACCACCACCAGGTCCTTCCCTTTCAGGCTTTGAACCGTACCTATAAGGGTTTGAAACTGATGCTCCGGAGGAGGAAAAATGAGGCGGATGGTCTTCTTTGAACCGTACCTATAAGGGTTTGAAACGCACCACGCGATCAGTTCGGCAAAGAAGTTTGGCGGTAGACTTTGAACCGTACCTATAAGGGTTTGAAACGCAACTCTAGCAAGTACCATCTTCCTCGCCTTGGAAGCTTTGAACCGTACCTATAAGGGTTTGAAACAGAAGCCCGAAGTAGCGGCGAATGGCCTTCGCTTCCCCTTTGAACCGTACCTATAAGGGTTTGAAACTTTGCCCCCCCGCCCAAGCGGCGAGGGCCAAAAGACGAGCTTTGAACCGTACCTATAAGGGTTTGAAACGCGGCTTTGCGCCGCCACGAACGGACTTTGGGCGCGCTTTGAACCGTACCTATAAGGGTT
>JAOAJQ010000219.1 GCA_026414125.1 Thermoproteota archaeon | reverse complement strand
CATCGGCCAAGACATTTCAGGTTCCTCCTGATTCACAGAAGCCCATTCAACCTCCTCCATATGCCTTAACAAACTCGTCGAAGCCATTGCAGATGACTAGCCAACTTGTATCTCCTCCTAGAGCATCCCTGAGCCTCTGCATGTAATCGTTGAACTTATCATCGCTTATCACTCCCTTCTTATGGAAGACCAAGTAAACCTTATCCTTATTCAACTTTTTCCTCGATTCCCTATATGCCTGTTTTAGCTCGAGGAAGCTAAAGGTCATATTCATATTTCTTGAATCGAGAAGCTTAAATATTCTGTGGCAATAATTAATACGATGGGTGTTAGGGAACGCTTCATAGAATCCATCGAGTATCTCCGTAAAATGGGCTTCTTCGAGGAGTATGTTAACCTTTCTTCTGAGGAGATTTTCGAGAGGGTGAAGGAAAGGGCTGGTTGGGTTGTATCTTGGAAGGAAGATGAATGGAAAAGGAAGAGTGATTTTAATGTTGATACTCTTGCGTTAGCTGTCGACTCTAGGAGGAATTTATCGTTACTTGTAGAATGGGATGACACCTTCTACCCAGAGCAACGATGTGTGGA
>JAOAJQ010000218.1 GCA_026414125.1 Thermoproteota archaeon | reverse complement strand
CCCTTATAGGTATTCTTGCAACAGTGATACAGGCTTACATCCGTGGTGAGCTTGATTAGTTTCAAACCCTTATAGGTATTCTTGCAACATACGCTGTTGCGCCACTAGCGCTTACCCAAGCTGTGTTTCAAACCCTTATAGGTATTCTTGCAACCTCAATACCAGCGATTAGCCCTGAAAATCTGTTTTTGTTTCAAACCCTTATAGGTATTCTTGCAACGGATGCTGGGAAACTTCTCATGGCACATTTGTGAACGTTTCAAACCCTTATAGGTATTCTTGCAACCCTAGACCAGTTAACAGCCGCAGTAGGTGAAGGCGTGTTTCAAACCCTTATAGGTATTCTTGCAACACCAGTTCATCAACTATCTCCCTAAAATTATTAGTGGTTTCAAACCCTTATAGGTATTCTTGCAACCAAGTGAAAATTGTTGGGATGGTATGATTCAGGGTGGTTTCAAACCCTTATAGGTATTCTTGCAACTCAGCATTTTGACTTTTTCGTGATTGGTGGATTTGAAGTTTCAAACCCTTATAGGTATTCTTGCAACTTGTTGCATATTCTTATACAGTCTGAGTGTCTAATTATGTTTCAAACCCTTATAGG
>JAOAJQ010000217.1 GCA_026414125.1 Thermoproteota archaeon | reverse complement strand
TTTCAAACCCTTATAGGTACGGTTCAAAGAGGTGCCCGGGGGAACCTCCAGGTCCACGAAAAGGTGTTTCAAACCCTTATAGGTACGGTTCAAAGCCTCCGGCCCGAGGCCTCCAGGTAGGCCAGGCGGGCGTTTCAAACCCTTATAGGTACGGTTCAAAGTAAGCGGCCCCCATACGGGAGTACCCCGCACTGCCCGTTTCAAACCCTTATAGGTACGGTTCAAAGTCCCCGCCTGCCCGAAATCGTGTCCCGGAGACTGGGTTTCAAACCCTTATAGGTACGGTTCAAAGCGGTCATAGAGCCCCCGCAGCACGGCGAACCCACCGGTAGTTTCAAACCCTTATAGGTACGGTTCAAAGATTAGCGCCAGTGCCCTTGTGGCCACGTTGGCGGGCGTTTCAAACCCTTATAGGTACGGTTCAAAGTTCACCGCCAAAACTAGAACTTGCACGAGACACCTCCGTTTCAAACCCTTATAGGTACGGTTCAAAGAGGCACGGAAAAGTAGAAATCAGCCCTATCCCGAAGTTTCAAACCCTTATAGGTACGGTTCAAAGCTCACCCCCTACGCCCTCAGTGTAGGGGGGGGCGGGGGGGTTTCAAACCCTTATAGG
>JAOAJQ010000216.1 GCA_026414125.1 Thermoproteota archaeon | reverse complement strand
CTATAAGGGTTTGAAACTCTGTTTTTTGTGCCATGCTCCACGCCGCATCTTTTCCTTTGAACCGTACCTATAAGGGTTTGAAACTTCTTCCTCTTCCCTGAGGATGACTACCCCATCCCCGCCTTTGAACCGTACCTATAAGGGTTTGAAACCCGAAGTCCCCGTAGCGGTCAAAGTGGCCGCACGCGCCTTTGAACCGTACCTATAAGGGTTTGAAACTCCTCGTAGCGGGAGCGCCACTTGACGCTTTCGGCGCTTTGAACCGTACCTATAAGGGTTTGAAACTCGGGGTCATAGTGCTCGGTATCAGTGAGGTCAGTAATCTTTGAACCGTACCTATAAGGGTTTGAAACGGGTAAGGGGGAAAAGATGAAGTGGATAAGGGACATTCTGGCTTTGAACCGTACCTATAAGGGTTTGAAACTAGGCCGCCCCTCCCGCGCCAGGACGGCCACCACCTCTTTGAACCGTACCTATAAGGGTTTGAAACTGGCCGGGCCGTGCTCCCTGGGGCTTGGGGGTGACCACTTTGAACCGTACCTATAAGGGTTTGAAACGCGGCCCTCTGGGCGGGGATGCGGACCCCGGCCACCTCCTTTGAACCGTACCTATAAGGGTTTGAAACCCCGAGGG
>JAOAJQ010000215.1 GCA_026414125.1 Thermoproteota archaeon | reverse complement strand
AAGATTAAAGCTTCATGAGTTGCTTACGTATAGGACGACATACCTGCTCTTTGAACCGTACCTATAAGGGTTTGAAATAGATGGGCGGCCTCAAGCGCAATGATTTTGCCCATGCCCCTTTGAACCGTACCTATAAGGGTTTGAAATACCTTGTACCCGGGGTGGGGTGCGCATCGCCCTCACCTTTGAACCGTACCTATAAGGGTTTGAAATAGAAGGGTGAGGGTATCTTCCAGACCCTCAGGGAGACTTTGAACCGTACCTATAAGGGTTTGAAATATTGGCCCTAGCGGCCAGTTAGGACTTCTGGCTAGGACTTTGAACCGTACCTATAAGGGTTTGAAAACGTCCGGTCCAAAGTGTGCCCACATCACGATTGGGCACTTTGAACCGTACCTATAAGGGTTTGAAACCTACGCGCCCCGGTAGGCAGTCCGTTGAGCGCGTACTTTGAACCGTACCTATAAGGGTTTGAAACCGGCATGGGGACCTCCCAGACAACGGGTCAAAAGGGCCTTTGAACCGTACCTATAAGGGTTTGAAACTCTCATCACGCATGTTTTCCCCCCCAACCGCTACCCCCACTTTGAACCGTACCTATAAGGGTTTGAAACTTCCCTACCCTGAGGCCTATGGGTATGC
>JAOAJQ010000214.1 GCA_026414125.1 Thermoproteota archaeon | reverse complement strand
GTTCTAAGTGTAAAATTAATTATAAGTGGTTATGGTTATCTTTTGTAACCATGACTTAAAATCCAGTTTTGACACTGCTCTCTAGGTTGAAGATTAAATCAGTTTTAGACTGTTCATGCAGCTTAGGCTATAGACTCCTATAGTGCTCTTTGGAAAAGCCTGCTCAACCAGACTTATACGGAAAAGATTACTCTCGAGGCTAATGACCATGGAAGAATGTTAAAGCTAGAGGATGACGAGGATTTGAAATTCGTTTTTCCACAGGAATTCAAGACGCTCATAAGGCTGAACAGGCAATTCCAGTTCCTAGGCTGGTTGGAAGGGTTTGAAAACAGATTTTTCCTAGACAGGCGTCTAGAGAAGGCTGAGAAACCTAGCAACATTAACATGGTTCTTCTGAGAAGAAAATAGTTTTTCAATAAGCATCAATACTACTGCTCCATCAGCATTTACCCTCACTGGCTACATATTTTCGACTGCCAGAGTTAAAACGGGCCCGCTGGGATTTGAACCCAGGTTCTCCGGCTCCGCAGGCCGACGCCTTTATCCTGGCTTGGCCACGGGCCCTTTAAAGGTTTTGACGCAGGGGCTTTTAAACTTCATTCAGCCCCTCGATGCCTGCTATTTGGAACGCGTTGCCCATGGTTATCAC
>JAOAJQ010000213.1 GCA_026414125.1 Thermoproteota archaeon | reverse complement strand
GTCCCAGTCTGGGTCAACCTTAACCTTGCCGAGAGTTTCTCAAGCATAACTCTTTGTTCAATGCTGGCGACGAGCTTACGGGTGAATACTGCAGCGTCAGGATTAATAAGTTGAGTCAATTCCTGCTTTAATGAGGAACTCAAGTAGATTAATTGAGCTTAAATCTTGAAATCAGTATCTCTTTCTCTTGACAATACGTCGTGGACGATTATACTTCTGTTTTCGATTATGTTCATAGACTAAAGCATCTTAGCGTATTTTATAAAAACATGCTGTAGAATAACACTAATAATACTAGTTGTGACGAAAATTTGCTTCAGAACCGTTTTTTAATAAACTACCCATTGAGTACGATAAAACCTTTAAAAACGCCTTCGGATGATATAATTGGGTGCAAAAATATGTCAGAAGTAGTCTATAAGTCTCCTGATATAAGTCGTGAGGACTACGAGAGGTTTAAAGGTAAACATGTAGCCTTGCACGATGGAAAAATAGTAGCTTATGGAAACACCCCTATAGAAGCCCTGAGGAATGCTCTGAAGAAAAACCCTGATTTAAAACCTGAACAAATAGAATTATACTATGTCCAGCTTGTGGATGAGCTTATACTTTGAAACGTTACATTTTCAACTATCTCCCAGAGTTTACGAGAAGAGGAGTAGTATAT
>JAOAJQ010000212.1 GCA_026414125.1 Thermoproteota archaeon | reverse complement strand
GGGCTGTAGTGAACACCGCAATGGTGGGGGCGATCTCTAAGGTACTAGGCACGATCTCTAGAGAGGCGCTAGAGAGTGTTGTCAGAAGGAGGTGGCGCGGCGAACTTGTGGACAGAAACTTGCGTGCCGCGCTCAGGGCTTTCGAGGAGGTCGGCAGATGAGGTCGGCCCTCTCAAAACCCTCAGAAGGCGCCAGCGGCTTGACGGGTATGTGGAGAATAAAGAGACCGCTCATGGATTCTGAGAGGTGCAAAATGTGCATGCTATGCTGGCTCTACTGCCCCGAGGGAACAATAACCAAGAGGAAGGGCGGAAAGTTGAGGATAGTTTATGAGTACTGCAAGGGCTGCGGCATATGCGCCGAGGTATGCCCTTCAAAAGCTATAAGGATGCTCAGGAGGGAGAGGGGTGCTGCTGACAGGTAACCACGCAGTAGCATACGGTGTAAGGGACGCCTCAGCAGAGGTCATTGCAGCATACCCGATAACTCCGCAGACCCAGATAGTTGAAAAGTTGGCAGAATTTGTAGAGAATGGGGAAATGAGAGGGAGATACATAAGGGTTGAGTCGGAGCACAGCGCGATGGCGGCTTGCATAGCCGCTGAGGCTTGTGGGGCAAGGAGTTTCACGGCGACTTCGTCCCATGGGCTACTCTACATGGGTGAGATGG
>JAOAJQ010000211.1 GCA_026414125.1 Thermoproteota archaeon | reverse complement strand
AGAAAAACTTAAGGGAGCTCGAATCCTTTTTCACGAAGGATCTTCATTTAGGCAGGGCTGCATTCAGGAGAGATTCCATCCCCCTGCTCCGGCTCCTATCTAAGAACGAGGATTTTAGAAGAAGTCTGCTTAACAGGCTGGTTGACCAGCATCTGAAAGAGCTTTACAGCTCAATTATTCTTGGAGAGGCTCGCAAGAGGTTTTCTTAACTAGGTTCAGCAACAGACGAATATTCGGATTCCCCCGGTTTATCACGTATATTCTGATTCTCCCGAAAGACTTTTCCTTTAGCAGCCCCATTTCTACCATTCTGCTGACCCTCTTCTTAACGATGTTGTGGTTCAGATTAGTCTGCCTTATTATTTCAGAAAGACTCATCTCGCCGTTTCTTAGCAGCCTCCAGAATATTCTTGATCCGCTAACAGAGCTCGATATCTCTTCCAGCATGCTTATAATCTCGTCGTCCAGTTTAAATTCCTCCTCCAAACTACGCCTATCCTCCCACCATCAAGGCTTGAGACTTTAAAATCCAAAAGCATCTTTTTTTCAAGTATTCTTATTCTTTTCCAAAGTTGCGTGTATCCTAAAGGCTTAACTCCATTCTCCTTAGCGGTGCCCCTATATTCTTCAAAAAGAGTTTTAAAACGTATGTTTGGGGCACGTTGCGAAACTATCTTCATAATCATTCCTTCATGAAC